>CALEHZ010000378.1 GCA_937875715.1 uncultured Campylobacter sp.
ATGCCAAAGAGCGAAGCAAGGCGATAAAAGGCGCAGGGATTTTGGGCTGAATTTTATAAAATTCATAAAATTCAAAAAATTTCAAAGCTGAATTTTATAAAATTCATAAAATTCAAATTCTAAAATAAAAGAGCGAAAATAACAACAAATGCTAATAACAATGAGTTTACAAATCAAAGCCAAAAACTAGCTTTATTAAATTTTTCTGCTGCCCCGCTGCCGCCAAAGGCATTAGCTCAGTTTTTACAAAATGGAAGTTTTAGCGCCGACACGTTCACTGCAATGTGTGCTCAGCCAAAAATCCTAAAGAATTTTATAAAATCCTTACTGAGCAATGATTTCAAGCCACTCATCGAAGTTTAGAGCTTCGCTTTCTGGGGCGTAAAAGCCTATGAATTTTTTCTTATTTTCTTTTAAAAGTGTAATTATTTGCTCACGCACAGCGCTTGCTTTTTTAGCATCCATATCGTATTTGTCGCCAATTTTTGGATTTGACAATTGCACATCAAAAGAATAAATCAAATCGCAAATGTCAAAAAATTCATCATTAAAATTAAAAATCACAGAACCAGGCGTATGACCGCCTAAAATCATAGCTTTGATGCCTGAATTTTTTATTATTTCAGCACCATTTTCAAAAAATTCAAGCTTATCTTTATAAAATTCAAGCCGCTTTTTGCTTAGTGCGTCACCTTCTTTTTGCCAGTATTCAAACTCGTTTTTATCAATTAACAAACTAGCATTTTTAAAGTTTTTATAGATTTTGCCAAGTCCGCCGATATTATTGCTATAAGCGTTGCAAAGTGCGATGTGAGTGATGTCTGCTGGCTTTAAGCCTCTTTTTTCTAGCTCTATTTTTAGCTTTGTAAAAACACTTCTGTCGCCTGTATTTATAAGCAAATTGAAGCCTGAATTTTTTACCAAGACCACATTGCCAAGTGCCATATTTGCCAAGTCTGTGCTATATAATTTGTCGATCGCTTGTCTTTCTTGTTCGTTTTGAGGGCTTAATATATTTTTGTTTAATTCTCTATCAAATAGCGAAATGATGAATATTTCGCTATTTGCGACTACTAAATTTGGCTTAATTTGCTTTGTTTGTTCTGTTTTGTTTTGCTCGGCTGCCAAAACTGGTGCCAAAACTGCTGCGAAAAATAAAAAAAGCAAAAAATTCAAAATATTTTTCATAAAATTCACTTTCATAAAATTCACTCTTTTAGAAAATTCACTTTATAAAATAATCACCATCAAAGCTAACAAGCGAATATTTTTGCTCAGCACCAAGTGCTTTAATCAAAGTATCAATTCCAAGGAATTCTAGGCTATCGGCGCCTATATACTCGCAGATTTCTTTACAGCTTTTTTTTGCGCTTATTAGCTCGTCCTTGCTAGGTGTATCAATGCCGTAAATCTCAGGGAATTTTATTTGCGGAGCGGCGATTTTCATGTGAATTTCTTTTGCCCCTGCGTGGCGTAGCATCTCTACTATTCTTTTGCTTGTAGTGCCACGAACGATGCTATCATCAACAACGACTATGCTTTTTCCTTCCAAAACAGCATTCATCGGGTTTAGCTTTAATTTTACTTTCAAATTGCGAATTTCTTGCGTTGGTTCTATAAAAGTCCTGCCAACATAGTGATTTCGCACGATTGCCATCTCAAAAGGTATATTTAGAGCTTGTGCGTAGCCAAGAGCTGCTGGCACACCAGAATCAGGCACAGGCACGACCAAATCAGCCTTTGCGCTAGTATTTCCGCAAATATCACCAACGCAGCTAGAATTTTCTAGCGCCAAAGCACGACCTAAATTTTTTCTAGTGTTATAGACGCTTTTGCCCTCAATCACGCTATCAGGACGGGCAAAATAAATATACTCAAAAGCGCAAATTCTTGGGGTTGCATCAAATACTTGAATGCTCTCAAACTCATCCGAGCCTTCTTTAAATATCACCATTTCGCCAGGCTTTACATCACGCACGAAAGCAGCCCCTAACAAATCAAAAGCACAAGTCTCACTAGCTACGATATATCCACCATCTTTTAAACGCCCTATACTTAAAGGGCGAACGCCATAAGCATCACGCACAGCAAACATTTTTGAACGGCTCATTATAAGCAGACAATAAGCACCTTTTATCACGCCAAGTGCGTCAATTATGCGCTCTTTTAGCTTTGATTTATTGCTTTTTGCTATTAAATGTAGGATATTTTCTGTGTCCATATTGCTTTGAAAAATAGCGCCTTGTTCAACTAGTTCGTTTCGCACTTCATCTTTGTTTATAAGATTTCCATTATGAACTATGCTAATCTCGCCAAGAGCATACTTTGCTGCTACTGGCTGAGCGTCATTTCCGCTATCTTTTCCAGCAGTTGAGTAGCGATTATGCCCGATTGCCATCGCACCTTTTAGAAAGTTTAATTTCTCTTCATTAAAAACCTCAGTTACTAGCCCTTTTGCCTTTATTGTGTTTATGTGATGTTGGCAGCTTGTGCTTATTCCGCTTGCTTCTTGCCCACGATGTTGCATAGCAAAAAGCCCATAATACGCTGATTTTGCTGCGTGTTCGCTATTTATAATTCCTACTATTGCGCACATTTATAGCCCCAAACAATCATCAATTGTGTATCTTTTTGGCTCTTTGTTAGCTAGCCAAACAGCCGCTTTTATCGCACCTTTGGCAAAAGTCGCACGACTTGTAGCAGTGTGGTTTAGCTCAATGAATTCTCCATCATTATAAAAGCCCACCGTGTGGCGTCCTACGATGTCTCCGCCCCTTAGGCTCATTACAGCGATTTCATCTTTACTTCTAGCGCCGATTGCGCCATCACGCCCACTTATGCGAACCTTGCTTAAATCAAGATTTCTAGCATTTGCTACGCTACTAGCTAGTGTGAGCGCTGTGCCAGAAGGCGCATCAACTTTATTTCTATGATGCATTTCTAGAATTTCAATATCAAAGTCTTCAAGCGCCCTGCTAGCAAGTTTGGCAAGCTTATTTAGCACGGCTACGCCAAGGCTCATATTTGTAGCTTGTAAAATCGGCATTGAGCTACTTGCTAGATTTATTAGTTTTTCGCCCTCAGCTCCAAGCCCTGTTGTGCCAATTACAAGTGCTTTTGGATTAGTTCTAGCGTAGTTTAAAAGCTCCAAAGTCGCCTTTGCCACGCTAAAATCAATTACTACATCGCTTGAAGCAAAAAGCTCTTCAATGCTCGTTTTTACAGCACTTCCAAGGTCGCTTATAGTGCTAGGATCACGCTCATAAGCACCGCTAAGCTCTGCGCCAGAACCCTTTAAATTTGCGATTATTTCACGCCCCATTTTGCCACCAGCACCGAAAATTCCCACTTTTACCATGATTTTACCTTTTATGAATTTTTAAGCGCAATTATACTAAAAATTTATTTATATAAACTTTTAAAACACAAAAAGCTAAAAAAATTAAAAGGGGCAAAAAGCTTGAATTTTATGGAAAATTTAGTGAATTTTATAAAATTCACTTTATTTTTAAATTAAATTCTTAATTTTATTTGCTAAAATTACGACTTTTTTAGAAGTGATTATGAAAAAATTTTTATTTGGTTTTTTAGCGATGCCCATGCTTTTTGGCTCAGATTTAGAGCAGGATTTTAGACAAAGTGCTTTTGTGTATGTAAGCCAGATTATACCAGAAGCTGTGCTTGAAATACGCTATTTTTCTACTTATAATTTCGTTGGCAGCAGAATTGATGGCTACGAAGCAGCAAAAGCAATAATGAGCCAAGAAGCCGCAAACGCCCTAAAAAAGGCAGCTGCAGCCCTAAAAGCCAAGGGCTATATAATCAAAATCTTTGATGCATATCGCCCACAAAGAGCAGTAAATCATTTTGTACGTTGGGCGGCGGATTTAAATGATACAAAAATGAAAGAGGGTTTTTATCCCTATATTGATAAATCAAGGCTTTTTAAAGATGGCTATATCGCTAAAAAATCAGCTCACAGCAGAGGCTCTGCGATCGATCTAACACTAATTGATGCAAAAACAGGCAAAGAGCTTGATATGGGCGGAAGTTTTGATTATTTTGGAGAGCTTTCGCACTTCGATT
>CALEHZ010000379.1 GCA_937875715.1 uncultured Campylobacter sp.
GGAATCCGCTTTTACGGAAGTGGTCAATTGTAATGAAAAGACCTTGTTCGTTCGTTTCTATGAGAATGATGGACTCACATTGACATTAAGCTTTGACCGGTAACGCCAACGCAGATTATTCCATAACATCGAAAACATATAATTAAAAGGAGATAGATAATGGGTAATAACACACTGAACGACAAAGAGCTTGAAAAGGTCGTCGGAGGTGCAGAAGCTATAAGGAGCCGGTTGCCGCGGTACACACCTGCCCCTTCTGCCTTCGTCTCAACAGGGCAAGCGGTTTCAAGCCAGAAATGCGGGACCGTGTTCACCGTGACCAGAATATGAACTGCTACAGACAGACCTATAAGAATATATTGATTATATAATTTTTGCAATTTTAGGTTTTATGAGCTTTTTGGTAGTGCTTTTTAGCATTGAGAGAGTGATTTATTTTGCGCGTGTTAAAAGGGCTGATTTTAGCAGCAAAGTAGCTTTTGAAAGAGCCCTTACAAAAAACATGACCACGCTGTATATAATATACCAAAATGCTCCATATATCGGGCTTTTAGGCACGGTTTGCGGGATAATGATAACCTTTTATGACATGAGCAAAAGTGCTAATATAGACGCTCTTGTCGTGGTCTCTGGGCTCTCTCTTGCTCTAAAAGCCACAGCGCTTGGACTGCTTGTAGCAATTCCAACTTTAATGATATACAATGCTTTTACTAGAAAAGTTCAAGTATTATTAAGCGAGTATGACGATGCTGCCAAATGATAAAAGCGGACTAAATATCGTCCCATTTATAGACATTATGCTTGTGCTTTTGGCTATTGTGCTTAGTATTTCTACATTTATTGCTAGTGGGCAAATAAAGGTAGATTTACCCACTGCTAAAAATGTGGTAGCAAATAACGATAAAAAGCATGAAATTGTAATTTCAAAAAATAGTGAAATTTTCTTAAATGATAAAAAGCTTGAAATAATAAATAAGGCCTTTGATGATATAGAAAACTCTCAGCTAATAGTGCTAAAAGTAGATAAAGACGCTCCGTTTGAAAGCTTTGTAAAAGTGCTTGACGAGCTAAAAAATGAAAATCTAGCAATAAACGCAAAAAGGTAAAAAATGAAAAATAAAATAGGTTTAATTTCTGGTTTTATGATTTCTGGTTTTGTTCATTTTGGAATTGCGCTTTTTGCGTTTTTGTTTTTAAAAGAACAAGCGCCTATTCAAAAAGAGCTTTTTCATGCGATTTCTCTAAATGATTTTGTAGCACCAAAAGTAGAACAAAATGCTCCGCCAAGCGCAGCACAAAGCAAACAAACACCAACGCCCACAAAAAAAGAGCAAGAAGCTCCAAAAAAAGTAGAGCAAAAAACGCAAAATATAGCACCAAAACCTAAAAATACACAAAATTCAAAAAATTCACAGGTTTTAGAAAATTCAAAAGTAGAACAAACAGCACAAAATAACGCTGCTACAAAAGAAAATTCAGCCAAAAGCTTAGCAAAAGAACAAGATGAAATCGCAGCGCAAATCTATAAAATAATCTCAGCCTACATAGCCAAAAACTATCCAAAAGACGCCCTAAGGCGCAACCAAAGTGGTAGCGTGACAATTAGCTTTAATTATAGCCCATCTGGCGTATCAAACGCGCAAATTTTACAAAGTTCAAATATAAAAAGTCTAGATAACGCTAGCTTAAATGCTATTGAGAAAACAAAGCATTTATTTCCTAAAACTGATAAAAACTTTGTTTTCAAGCTACCTGTGCGCTTTGCGATAAAATAAGCTTTATTTTTTAGATTTTCATTGTTTTTTAGAATAGTAAAATTGAAACTATTTGAGCCAACCCAGCAAGAGCAAAACTAAAAATATTAGTTTATCTCTTTTATAAAATTCACTTCACTGCTGCGAGGCTGAATTTTATAAAATTCACTTTATATAAATTAAAAAATAATTAAATTTTTGCTAAAATCACAGCATGGAAATTTTAATAATAG
>CALEHZ010000380.1 GCA_937875715.1 uncultured Campylobacter sp.
AAATTAAAAAAAATAATTTCAAAAAAAAATAGCAATATACAAGCCGAAACGCCGAAACGCCGAAACACACCCCACGCATCGCCCCATAAAATCAGCCTTTTTAATGTTTCGGCAAAAAATCCTAGCCGAAACAACCGCAACATTTGCCGCAACATTTCTCATATTAAAAAGCTCATTTCATCAGTTTTTATTAGCACTTCATTCATTGAAATAGCACTTATTTCAGCGTTTGGATTTATTCTAATTCCTATGTAGCCTTTTGGTGTAAGAGTGCCTTGCCCTTTTATAGGACTAGAAGTTCGCCAAGTCTCGCCGATTTTTACATTACTAGCACCATTTATTTTAAGCTCGTCTAATATTCTTTTAGACAGATTATTTTGTGCTATTGTATTTTTTGCACCGATATTTTCAGCCCACGCTTTATAAAGATTATAAACATAAGTATTTGGCGTTTTGTATTTATCATCTACAATTATATAGTCACGCACAAAGGCACGAAGTGGGCTTACTTCATCTTTATAGCTTTCTAGCTCGTCACGCATTTTTTGGCTTTTTGTAAAGCTACCTTGCTTTATAAGTCGCTCAAGTCCAAGCAAAGCCATATTCAAAATTCCACCTTTTTCATCATCAAATCTATCACTAAGCCCACGAATTTTCTTATCATCAGTTATTTCTTTATCAAAGCTTATTAGTAGCATTCGCCTAAATACAGCATTATCCATATTGCCCTTTGGCTTATCATTTCCAGCAAAGGCTAGTTTTGGCTTTTCACTAGGTTCTAGGCTATAAGGGTCTTGATTTTTTGGATTTATTTGTAGTCTATCTTTTGGACTTACTAAAGCTTTTAGATTTGATAGTTGCCCATTATCCACACCAAGCTTATCTATCTCTGAGCCGATATTTAGAATTTTATTTGAAAGCCCGTGTAGTTCGTGCCCGCAAAATTGCTGAAGCTGAAGTGAGCTTACATTTTCATCGCCAAAAAATGAGCGCAAAACATCTAGTATTACTGATTTACCATTTGCTCCGCTTCGTCCATATAAAAACAAAAAGCTCTCATAGTTATGATTTGGCAGCAAACAATACCCCATAAACTCCATTAGAGTTTTTTGGTCGTCCTTATTAGGAATTACGCTATCTAAAAATGCTTGCCATTTAGGACAAAGTGCGTTTTTATCATAGTTAAAATTAAGAATATTTGTAGCACAAAGTGCTTTATTATGTTCGCTTGTAAATGTGATTTTACCATTTTTAGTAATTATCAAGCTACCATTTAGCAGATTTACCACACGCTTATCTTTTAGCAGTGGCTCTTTTCTTAGCTCGTCAATGTGTAAGGCACGAGCCAAAACATTATCACTAAGCTCTTTTGCGTTGCGCTCAAGCTGCTTTTTTACATCAATTCTACTTGCTACCATAAAAAAGCCAAGAGCCCATTTTAAAAACGCCCTTAAATCTAAGTTCATAAAATAGTTATTATTCCACAAATAAAGGCTTCCCTTGCTTTCTCCAAAAGTATAGCCAAGCTTAGCAAAGCTTAAAAGCAGCGAATTAACCATATCAGCCACATGCGTTTGGCGGTAGTTTTTATATCCTTTATCAGCCACCATTAGCAAATCATCAAAGCATTTAGCACATTTATTAAACTCATCATTGCCATAAGTTAAAAACTGAGATAAAAATGTATTTTTAAATCTGCTAAAAGTATCTTTGTCTTTTTTAAACTCCGCCCAGTTTTTAGCGATAGCCTCAAAGTCATAGTTATCCATCTCGCCTTTTGTGCGTAAGATATTTATATAGTTGCCATCTTTATCAGTTAGGGCTAGTTCTCTTTGTATTTCTCTCCAAGTTTTTGGAGCATTTAGTGTTCTATACTCGCTAAAATCCACATCATAAATCTCAGCTATTTCATCTATTAGTTCATTTGTTAGCACAAAGCTAGAAAAGGTAATGTGCTCGTAAATATCACTCTCAATTCCTTTTTCTTTTATAAAATCGCTTATATCATATTTAGCAGGAAGCGATGGGCTAATTTTATAGAAAAACACACAGTAGCACGCCTTTGCCACAGGGGCGATCTCAAAGTAGCGTTTTATAGCATTTTCATACCCAGCCCTGTCATTATCAAACCAAATATAAACTATTTTATCTTTTAAAAGTTCCTTATCTTTCTCCCACTTAGCAGTCACCCCACCAAGCGTTAAAGCCCTTGCTCCCACGCCATATAGATTTATAGCATCTTTTTCGCCCTCGCAGATTATTACTCTTTCATCTTCGTTTTCATTAAAGGCTCCTAGTGGAAAGGCTTGTGCTTTTGCGCCACTCTCGCCTATCCATTTGCCAGCCATGCGCTCATTACTTAGGCATCTATTTTCAGCGTCCCACGCATATTTATAGCGGTGTTTCATATTTACTACTTGCCCGTTTTCATTTGGGATTATAAACACTATGCTTTTATGCTTTGGATTATATCCTACATATTTATGAATTATTCGTAGATTTTTTGAGTAGTTAGCAAAGCACTCTTTTAGCTCACTTTCGCACTCATCATACATATTTACTCTAGCATCAAATAGCGATGGAGCAAGTGCTGAGAGCTCTTTTATCTTTTTCTCATAGGCGATTTCATCAGCTTTTTGCTGCGCTTCAGCTTTGGCTTTATTTTCAGCCTTGCGCTTTTCAATAGCTTTTAGTTGTTCTTCATTTATCTGTGCTTTGCCAGTATTTGCGTAGCTTACACCAAAGTAATCAAGCACTCTTTTAGCAGCTGAAACGCTATCAAGTTTATAAAAGAGTTCAGCGAATTTTATGATATCTCCACCAGCCCCACAAGCAAAACAGTTAAAAAACGCACCATTATTACTAGCTTTAATGCTACCACTCATATTTTTATCATCGCCGTGAAAATTACAGCTATACTTATCGCCTTTAAAGACAAAGCCAGCGTCACTCATAAACTCTTTTAAGTTTGCCTTTGTGATATTAAGGTCTTTGACTAAATCAAATACATTTTCCATTTTACACCTTTTTACGCTCTTAAATCCCACCTAGAAATCGCTTCATCGTGTCTTTTAATCTTTTCAATCTCTGCCATAGCATCAAGCAAAGCTCTATTTTGTTTTAAAAATTTTGGATGTCTAAGTTTTTTTAAAGCACTTTTAAATATCTGCTCAGCTCTTTGCCTAGAAATCCCAAGCCTTTTGCCGATCTCGTCATAACTCATCATATAAAAACTCACCATCAACATACCAAATACTGCTTTTACAATATTCATTTAAAACATCTCTTAGCAAATGCGCCTTTTTCCAATGCTTGAAATTAAAGCGGTGTAAATAACAATACACGCTACTTGCTTTCATTTTCAGCATTGGAGCGATTTCTTTTGCTAGGTCGTGTTCTTTGCCACCGCAAATAAACAAAGCCTTAAAATACAAATCACTTAATTCAAACTCCAAAGGGTTTTTATAATTAAGTAAAATTTTGCCATTAAAAAATCTATCATCTCTATTTATTAGCTTATCTTTATAGCGAAGTTTTTGTAAATTAACTTTGCTTGTGTCATTGTAAAAGGCACATTCATCTAAGCTAACTAATTCGTTCATATTTATCCTTACTTATGCGCTTAAAAGAGCGGCTAGGAGAATGTGTGAAAATGAGCCGCTCGTTTAAGCGCACAAGGGGCAAAGCCCCATCAAAATGGAAGTTCGCCATCATTTTTTTCATACATAGCGTTATTTCTAGCCACTGCCGCAGCTACTTCTGGGGGCATTGTGTTAGTTGCTGGATTTGCTATCACTTCTGTTTTAGAAAATTCAGGCTGTGAATTTTATAAAATTTATAAAATTCACCCAACGA
>CALEHZ010000381.1 GCA_937875715.1 uncultured Campylobacter sp.
CTTATGAGCCAAAAAGCAAGCGAGCTAAGCGGTGGCCAAAAGCAGCGTGTGAGTATAGCGCGCGTGCTAGCCAAAAAGCCAAAAGTCATCTTTGCCGATGAGCCAACCGGCAACCTTGATAGCCACACTGCCGCAGATGTGATGAGCGTGCTTTGCGAGTATGCCAAAGAACGAGGCTCAGCCCTCGTGCTAGTCACGCACGATGAGCGACTAGCAGGGCAGATGGACGCGCTTTTTAGACTAGAAAACGAAAAACTAAACCAAATAAAGGAGTAACAATGGAAGTGTTTAGCATATTTTTGCTTTTACTTATCGGTTTTGCGGTGCTTATCATCAAGCTTGGGATCAAAATCGTCTCACAAGCTGATGTATTGATAGTGGAGCGTTTGGGGCGTTTTCACAGGGTGCTTGATGGTGGATTTCATGTCATCATCCCGTTTTTTGATAGCGTAAGAGCAAGGCTAAGCGTGCGTGAGGGGCTAGTAGATATCAGCCGCCAGCAAGTGATCACCAAAGACAATGTAAATATCATGGTTGATGGAATCGTGTTTTTAAAGGTGATTGATGGTCGAATGGCACAATATAATGTAGAAAACTACAAAATGGCGATTTCAAATCTAGCTATGACAACGCTTCGCTCAGCTATCGGCGAAATGAGCCTAGATATGACCTTAGGCGGTCGTGATGAGCTAAATGCAAAACTTCAAAGCGCTCTAGCAGATGCTGCAAACAACTGGGGCGTAAAAATCATGCGTGTAGAAATCTCTGATATTTCTGTGCCACAAGATATTGAAATGGCGATGAATATGCAAATGAAAGCCGAGCGTGAAAAACGTGCTATTGAGCTAAATGCTGAGGCTAAAAAAGCAGCACTAATTCGCAATGCTGAGGCGCTAAAACAAGAAAAAGTGCTAGAAGCTGAGGCGATCGAGCGTATGGCAGATGCTAAAAAATACGAGCAAATCGCACTTGCACAGGGTCAAAAAGAAGCGATGGAAGCGATAAACGAAGCTGCTAATAGCTCTCATGCTGGACTGGAGTTTTTACTAGCAAATGAGCGTGTGAAAGCTTTTGGCGAGCTTGCTAAAAATAGCGCAAATGATAAGATTCTTGTGCCTTATGAAACAAGCGAGCTAATCGGCTCTCTTAGCGTGTTTAAAGAGTTTTTAAGCACTCGTGCTTCAAAAAATTCTCCAAAAAATTCAGCCCAAAAATTTACAGAAAATTCTTCAAAAAATTCAGCACAGAATTTTAGAGAAAATTCAAGCGAGAATTAGGCGATGACTGCGATTATTTTTGGCTCGGTGGCGCTTTTGTGCTTTATAGTTGAGCTTATGTTTTTGGATTTTACCTTTTTTGTTTTTGCGCTTGGCTTTGCGCTAACTGCCTTGATTGCGTGGCTGGTGCCGGCTTTGTGGTGGATTCATCTAATAATTGCACTTATTCTTTCACTTGTATTTTTATTTACAATCAAAAAGCCGCTTGTGCGATTTTTTAGCGCCAAAAAAAGCAAGGATAACTTTTTAGACGAGACAGGATTTGGCGTGGTAAAAGATGGTATGATCGAGTTTAAAGGCACTTTGTGGAAAGCTGATGTTAGCGAGCTAAAAGAAGGCGAGCAAGTAAAAGTTTTTGGGCTAAAAGACGGAGAAATAATTTTTGAAAAAGTTTGATTTTAGCTGCAATTTATAAAATTCAAATGGTGGCCAGAGGCAGAATAGATTAAAGTTATATAATGATGAAATATAGTTTTTTATATACATTATTTAATAAAAAAACTTTAAAAAAACATTTAATTATTTTGTATTTTTTATTTGGAGGCAAGCCCCCAAACCCCCATACGCCAAAAAAGAAAGGTGAGTTAAAATAAGAGATTAAGCACAAAATCTTTTCTTTTTGGCGTATCAAAATAAACACTGAGACAGCTAAAACATTGATTTTATCATATTTAAAAGGACTTAACTTTTTAATTTTTTAGCTATTGTGTCTATACGCGCGTATACTAATAATGTCAAATCAAATTTTTTGCTATTTTAAGCAAATTTTTTGTCCCACTGGGACAAAATTTAGGGCTTCGCCCTTTTTACGCCAAAAAAGAAAAAATTGATTAAAATCTGAGCTTAAAAAATAATATTATCATTTAACGCATTTTAAGCTATGTAGAATGCTTAAAAAATAAAAAAGAATACAAAGATAGCACAAAAAGTCTTTTAAGCTCTCAAGGCTCTTTAAAGTAGCAAGAATAAGATTTTCTTTTTTTTGGCGTAAAAAGCTTTTGAGCGTTAGCGAAAAAGCTCGCAAGCTCAAAAATTTCTAGAAATTTACTTAAAACTATTGATTTATACCTTTTATTCGTGTATAATTCATTATGATTAAAAGTTTTAAAGACAAAGAGACAGAGCTCATTTTTAATGAAGTTTTTTCTAAAAAATTTCCTGCTAATATACAAGCAATAGCTTTGCGAAAACTTTTAATGATAAATAATGCAAACAATATAAACGATTTGCGTGTGCCACCATCAAATCATTTAGAAAAACTCACTGGCGATAGAGCAGGGCAATATAGCATAAGAATAAATGATAAGTGGCGAATTTGTTTTAAACTAGAAAATCAAAATGATTTTTGCGAACTAGAAATCGTGGATTATCACTAAAAGGATGAAATATGAATAAAATACCATTGCCAAGTGTAGCTGAGATTTTAGCAGATGAGTTTATGAAACCTTTTGGAATTTCTGCCTACAAATTAGCCAAAGACATAGATGTGCCAGTATCACGCATACAAGATATTCTACACAGCAGACGCAGAATTTCAGTTGATACTGCTTTAAGGCTTTCAAAGTATTTTGGTATGAGCGATAACTTTTTTATAAATATTCAAAGCGAAATTGAACTAAGAGAAAGCAAAACTAGGCAAAAAGATAAGCTTGATGAAATTAAGCCTTTGGCTAGTTAGAATATTATATTTTATTTGGATTTAAGCATTGATTTGCTAGACTTTCATTTGTTTCATTTAGCTCCACATTTTGTGGGGCGATTTCATTTTGAAAATTCATTTTTTATCCTTTCAATATTTTTAAATTTTTACGCCAAAAAAGAAAAAAAAATGATTAAATTGAGTGTTAGCGAAAAAGCCTACAAATTCAAAAATTTTTATAATTTTAGTCAAAACTATCTAAGCTTTCCTTTTTTATATAACTTATATAAATATAATATCAATTAACTAATTATTTTTCTCTTTCAGTTTCTATTTTCTGCGTTTGATTTTTGTTAATGCTAAAATTTTTAATAAATTCCTTTTGCATTTCTTTTCGTTTGTCATTCAATGAATTAGTAATTTTGGATTCAAGATTTTGCGTAAAATTATTTAAATCTATGCTATCGTTGCTTACTAGTTTATGCCTTTTAACTTCATCTGTTAAAAGTATATTTAATTCGTCAGCTCCACAATATGTTATTCTTTCATTGATTTGCCATAACTGCTTAAAATCAAAATGCTCTGGATACTTGTCTATCAAAAAATTCAAATCATATAAATCACGCACTTTATCTCTACCGTTAAATGCTGATATTTTCATATCAATTAGCTCTGAAATATTATACACATTTACACCATCAATATTTGTGTATGTCAAAATTCCTTGTTGTAGAAACGCTTTATTTCTATTGCTTACTTCAATTTTTAGTGGATAATTGCCAAGATGAGATTTGCCACCATAATCTAGCATTGCTCTAAAAACAGTGTCTGTATCTTTTTTAATGCTAATATTATAATCTTTAAATTTTAGATTTGATTTTAAGAGTTTTGCTACATTCATATTGTTGCTTTTAGCATCTAAGTCAATATCTTCTGAGTATCTATTTAATCCGTAAAACAAAGATAGAGCCGTGCCACCTTTTAATACAAAATTATCATTTAAAGCAGCTAAAACTTGTTTTATTATTTCTATTCTTTCTTTTTGATGATCCTCATACATAAGCTAGTCCTTATTTTCTAAAAAGTAGAATTTAGTAAGTTCGTATTTTAAAAAGTTTTCAACATTATTTAATATTTTAAACTTTTTTAAATTCTCGTAAAGTTCTTTCGCTTCATCATCATCTAAATAATCGCTTACACAATTTTTCAGTTCTTTTGTATCGTTATTTAAGACCAAATCAGCAATAGCTCTAGCAAAATTTGCTACAAAATCCTCTTTATTTAAAAATGAAATATAGCGTTTTTTAATGCCCCAATCGCCTAATTTTTCATTAAAATCATATTTTTTAGGCTCATTATCCCAAAATAAAAGTGGATGCCAGTCAGCAGTTTTGCCATTTTCATCAGGCAAATTTAGAGCCTGCCAACCTGAGTAATATTTAGGTATCATTGAATTCCTTGATTTTTCAATGAATTATATCAAAATTTAAGTTACTCTCAAAGACTACATTATTCAATTTATCTAAATCATCCATTATCTTTCCCTTTCAGTTTCTTTATATTCTTGCTTTTCATCTAGCTTTTTAGAAAAACTAACAGCTCTTATTTTGTTTTTAATAGTGCCATATTTTACTTTTAAATCATTAAAATCGCTAAGTTTTTGCTCCACATCATCTTTGTTTAAAGCTGGGCTATATACCTTTACAGCTGGGAGCTTTTCTTTTACTTCAAGTGCTTTTGTAAGCCCAGTATTTACATTTTTAGCTATATCGTTATCAGCATAAATGCTAATAGGCTTATCAGGGTAAAGATTGTGCAATTTTTCTGCGACATGAAGCAGATTTCCAGCATCCACAGCCATTATTGTAGATTTTTTAAACTCATCTTCTAGCGTTTTAGCAGTTGCGTAACCTTCGCAGATGATGAATTCATCTTGCTCTTTTAATGGCTTGTTTGTATAAAAACAACCTTTTTTCCGAGCTGGAAATTCTAATCCTTGCTCTTTTTCTTTTGGCGTTCTAATAGCACCTATGAATTTATCGCCATTTTGAGTAATTCTTTGGACACTCCAAAGCTTATCATTTTCGTCACGTAATGGAATTAGTAAATTACCAAATTTATCAATTTTAATATCATCATTTGGCTCTATTTGTTTTCTGTCTAAATAAGCGTGATATTGTGCTTTTAAAGCGCTTTCATATTCAGCTGTTAATCTTTCAGCAGTTCGCAAATAATCAGCTTGTAAAGCTTCTTCTTGTGTTTTTAATTTTGCTGTATTGTCATAAGTTTGCTGATTTTCAGGCTTATAAGGCTTATACTTGATTTCAGGGCTAAGGCTGTATTTCCAATTAAATCCAGCACCATTTTTATGATTTTGAATAAATCCTGCCGGCCAACCATCTAAGTAAAGCTTATAAGCTCCACTAGTTTTTCCCCAGCTGTTACCAATACACGCCAAGCGATGAAATTTTCCATCAGCAATTATGGGCTTATTAACAATAATATCATTTTGTCGCAAAGCTTCAATAAATTGAGCCATTGCTTCATCTAAATCAATATTTCTAGCCATTACAAGCTCCTATCAGTCGGCTGATTGGTTCTTATTTGCTCTTTTGGCTTGGCTGTTTTTGCTAGGTCATTGTCTTTTATGTGCTTGGTAGCTTCTATACGCTTTTCAATTTGCTCGTTTTTTATACCTAAAAATTCAGGTATTGATATTTTATATGTGCGCTCCAAATTATTTACTTTATTTTGTAGTTCTTTTTCACTTATACCATCTTGCAATTTTCCATCAGGTTTATAAATGCTTTCAAATTCTTTTTGATAATCCGCTATTTGATTTGCATTACTTTTAAAGTCTTTAATATAATCAGGCTCTGTGCCATCTTTATAGAATTTTGCTTTAAAGTGTGCTTCATTGCCAATCTTACTATTAGGATTAGGACTATTTAAGTAGAACTCGTCATATGAAATCGCTTGTGCTGGATCATTCAGACTTTTTTTTTGTGATTGAGCTTGATTTATTGCTTGTTTTCGCAATTCATCTCTAGCTTCTTTAATGCCTAAATATTCCCCAATAGATACACCAAATTCTTTTTCTAATTTGTTGGCAAGCTCTTTTTTATCATTTGTAGTTAAATTCCTATCCGAACGAAAAATTTCATCATATCTTTTTTCATATTCTTGTAGTTTTTTAGTATCTGACTTTAAATTTTTAATATGATCAGGTTCTTTGCCATTTTCATATTTTTTTACTTCTATTTGCTCAATATCTGCAGTAATTATTTGAGCATTTGGATTGTTGATGCTTCTAGTTTTTTCTATGCTTTCTTGCTTATTATTTTCATTCATGTTTTTTTGGCTAGCTGCTTCTTTTTGATTTTCACTTTTTTCTAACTCTGCTATAAATTTTTTTCTATCTCTTTGCTTATCACTATCTAAAAATTTATCTACAAAATGTTTTAAAAAAGCACTTAATTCAGGTGAAATTTCTTGCGGAATTGTATTAGAAAGTGATTTTACAATATCATGCGATTTGCTTGAGATTTTAGCAATTGTAAGTTGGCTTGGCACTTTGCAAATATCATCAAGTTTTGATATAGATTTAATTACACTTTTTTTATCATCTATGCTTTTTGCTTGCATCAATAAGTGTTGAAAACCTTTTGTAGTATCATTTATACCAAGCTGAAAATTTTCAAATTTTACCGTGTGTTCTTTACCAGTTTTGTCAGTCATAAATAAATCAAAATCTAGTGTTTTTTTAGTATCAATTGCTCCACCTAATTTTTGATTTATTTCATATTGAATTGCATCAATTTTTACTATATTATGTAAATAATTTTCAGCGACTTCTTTTTTATTTTTTAAACCAATTCCATCTTTTTCTAAGACATCAGGATACTCTAAAAAGATATCTAAAATTTCTTTTCCAAATTTTTCTTTGATATCTTTCTCTGAAGTATTTATTTTTATTCCAGTTAGCTCACAATCTTCATAGATTTTGCTAACTTCCATTTTGTAACGTTCCATATCACTAATATTGTGATTTGATTGTGAAGTGTTGTTGCTCATTTTGGCTCCTTAATTATATTTTGTTTGGCGAAAAAATTAAAGAAAATTATAAAAATTATTTATTATTTTTTATTTTATCTCTCCTGCTAATAGTAAACTTTAAAAATAAGCTGCAATTCTATAGAATGCATTTTATATATTTGATAATAAAATTTTCACTTATACATTCCTATAATTTTTGTATATTGCTCTTGCAATTTTTTATAATGATCGCTATTTAAAAGTTTAGAAAAATCATTAAAAAATTTTTCATTTTTTATAGAAATTTCTACAACATTTTTTGAAAAATTTATCAATTCTTTTTCTATTGATTTTTTCTCTTTTTGTAAAGCTATTTTATAATTATTTTTTAGCTTTTCTAACTTTTCACTTTTTGGCGTAATCATTTTGCCCCCCTGCCTAAATTTGAAAAAGTATTATAGTAAAATAAAGCTTAAAGAAAAATTAAGAATAGTTGTGATAAAATAGCAAATTGAGTAAATGCAGGAAAGGGAAAATTGCCCTA
>CALEHZ010000382.1 GCA_937875715.1 uncultured Campylobacter sp.
AGTGGCGTAGGCGTGCCGCAGATCACTGCTATTAGCGATTGCGCTAGTATCGCAAGAGAACACAATGTGCCAATCATCGCTGATGGCGGTATCAAATACTCAGGCGACATCGCAAAAGCCCTAGCAGTGGGAGCTAGCTCAGCGATGATAGGCTCGCTGTTTGCGGGCTGTGATGAGAGCCCTGGTGAGATCGTGACTTTTGAGGGTCGCCAGTATAAGAGCTACCGTGGCATGGGAAGCCTTGGAGCTATGAGCAAAGGTAGCTCAGATCGCTATTTCCAAGAAGGCACCGCAGCTGAAAAGCTAGTGCCTGAGGGCATCGAAGGACGCGTGCCATATGCTGGAACGATGGCAAGCGTAGCTCATCAGCTAATCGGCGGCCTTAGAAGCTCGATGGGATACTGTGGCTCTGCTACTTTGGATGAATTTTATAAAAAAGCTGCTTTTGTAGAAATCACATCAGCAGGACTTAGAGAAAGTCACGCTCACGATGTAACAATCACACAAGAAGCACCAAATTATAAACTAAAAGGCAACTAATAAATTTTAAAAAATGAAAATAGAAACTAAAAAAGAGCATTTTAACGAAGTTTTAAGGCTTGAGAGTGGGCGGATTTTAAGCGAGTTTGAGCTTGTTTATGAAACTTATGGCAAGCGTAGCTTAAATGATAATAATATCATTGTGATTTGCCATGCGCTAACTGGCAGCCATCACGCAGCTGGCAGATACGATGAAAGCGATGCCAAGCCTGGCTGGTGGGACGGCTTAATCGGCGATGGCAAGTGTATAGATACAAGGGAATTCTTTGTAATTTGTGTAAATATTTTGGGCTCACCGTTTGGGTCTACTAGTCCGCTTAGCATAGAGCCTAGCACTGGGCGTGAGTATAGGCTGCGTTTCCCAGTGCTAGCTATTAGCGATGTAGTAAATGCGCAAATGCGGCTTTTTGAGCGGCTTAATATAAGGCAGGTAAAAGCTGTAATTGGCGGCTCGCTTGGTGGCATGCAGGCTCTGTGCTTTGCTATAGAACATCCTAATTTTGCAAAATGCGTGCTAAGCATGGCTAGTACTTATGCTACGCAGCCTTGGGCGATAGCATTTAATAAAATTGCTATGCATGCTATTAAAAATGACCCAGAGTTTAAAGATGGCTACTATGATAAAGATGAGGTCGCTAAAAACGGGCTTTTGGGGCTTGAAGTAGGCAGAATCGCAGGACATATCAGCTTTCTTTCGCCATCAAGTATGAAGCAAAAATTTGATCGCAGATATGTAGGAAATGATGGTCTTTATGAGCTTTTTGGACGCTACGAAGTAGATCGCTATATGGAGTATAATGGCGCAAACTTTGCTAAGCGTTTTGATCCGCTTTGCTATCTTTATACCATTAAAATGATGAATAACTTTGATACCACGCGCCACTACGGAAGCCTAGAAAACGCGCTTAAAAGCGTGAAATCAAAGATGATTTTGCTTGGATTTAAGGGCGACATGCTTTTTATGGCTGATGAGATGAAAATCATAGCAGAGCATTTAAAAGCACTTGGTAAAGAATGCGAGTATTACGAGATTTCAAGCGATTATGGACATGATGCATTTTTGGTTGAAATCCAAAAAATCACAGATTTTGTAAGGAGAGCTATAAATGAGTGAAAATATTTTTGGCGAAGAAATTGATGAGCAAAACAGCCCTGATAAGCAAAAGTTAAAAAATTCAGGTAAAAATTCAAGCCAAAATTTAAGTTTTGAAGAGCTTTTAGGACGCCTTGAGAAAATCACAGAGCAAATAAATAGCCAAGATGTAAGCTTAGAAGAGAGTTTAAAACTTTTTAAAGAAGGCAGCCAACTAGCCAAAAAAGCCCACGAAATCTTAGAAAACGCAAAACTTAGCATAAGCGAGTTTGAAGGAGAGCAAAATGAGCGTTAAAATCTGTGCTTTGCAGCTTGGAACGCTGCCGCTTAGTGATTCTAGGCTGGATTATTATTTGGATTTAGCACACAAAGAAGGCGCTAAAATCGTGCTTTTAGGCGAGTATGTGATAAACTCATTTTTCACTGAGCTTCTAACCATGCCAAAATCCATGATAAAAGAGCAAAGTGAGCAGAAAAAACGTGCTCTTAGCGAATTTTCTGCTAAATATGATTTGAATATTATCGCCCCAATCGTGCTAGAAAAAGGCGGAAAATTATTTAAGCAAATGGCACATTTTAGCGCTGCAAAGGTGAAGTTAAGAAGCGCGGCAGCCCTTATGCCCTATTCTCATTGGAACGAAAGCAAGTTTTTTTCAAACGAGCCAAAGCTTGATATAGGCGCATTTAGCGTGGATGGGATTAAATTTGCCACGCTTTTTGGCTTTGAGGCGCATTTTGATGAGTTTTGGGCACTTTGTAGAGAGAAAAAGATTGATTGTGTTTTGCTGCCTACTGCTTGTGCATTGGACTCAAACGCACGCTGGGACGCACTTTTAAGCACTTTAGCTTTCACAAACAACATCGCAATTTTAAGGGCAAATCGCATCGGCAAGGCTAAGTTTAAAGAAAATAAAAAAGAGATTGAGAGTGAATTTTATGGCCGCACGATGTTTATCGATGCGCACGGACAAATCACACAAAATCTAGACCAAAAAGAAGGCATGCTTTTGAGCGAGATTAGCAAAGAAGCGCTAAAAGATGCTAAAAAAACTTGGGAATTTGACAAAATCCGCTCTGAATTTATTTTATAAAATTCAGCTGAATTTTTTGGGTTTGTTCACTGCTGCTTTTTGAATTTTATAAAATTCACTTTGTATGCAGTTTATAAAATTCACTTATTAAAATATTCTTCAATGCCAGATAATAGCGCAGCTGCTAGCATTTCTAGTCTCTCATCACTAGTATCGCTTGCCAAATCGCCAAGCTCGATATCTGTGTTTGGCACACTTGAATACGCACTTTGAGTAAGGTTAATAAACATTTTGCCATCTTCATAATCAGCAAAATTTTTATAATCTTTTATAAAATTCTCCCTAGTTTTAACTTGAATTTTTTGCTTTTTAAAGGCATTTAGCAAAGAATCACAAAGCTCATTATTTTTTTGATTTAAATTTTTTGTAATATAAAATTCACTCTTTGAAGCCACACAAAAAACGCCATTGTCGCTTTTAGTAGCATCAAAATGTAATGAAATATGAATGCTAGCATATTTATTTGCCAAAAGCGCACGAGCGATATTATCAAGCCTTGCATTATCATCGCTTCTTAGCATAAGCACGCCATATCCAGCGTTTAAGAGCTTAGTTTTGAGCATTTTTGCTATTTGTAGATTTATCTGTGCTTCGCTTAAACCACCTCCAAAGCCCTTCGCACCTTTTGAGACGGCAAGTGAGTAAATATCGCCTTTTTTATTCGTGCCATTTGTAAGTTTTGGCAATCCTAAAGGATTTGCAAGCGTCTTTTCTTGCCAGCCATCTTTTGTGCCATGACCTGCATTTATCGCAATTACGGGCTTTACGCCTTTATAAAGCAAGGCAAAACCATTATTAATTTTTGAATTTTTTGCATACGGCAAAGTTTTGTCAAAATACACGATTTTAGCGATTTCATCGCCATTTTGACTAAAATCAGTCCCATTTGCAAAGCCAAGCACAAAAGCGCAAAAAATAAATTTTAAAATCTTCATAATAAATTATAGACCAAAATGCCGCCCAAAGCACAAATATAAGCCACTATAAAGGTAAAAATAAATAGTGCGCCTGTGTATTTCCAAGCCCCACTTTCACGGCGAAATACCATCGTAGCAGCTAGGCATGGATTATAAAACATCGTAAAAAGAACGAAAGCAAGGGCAGTTTTAGGGCTCATCGCCTCTTTTAGCTTATCGCTTAGTGCAGCACTTTCTTCGTTTTCATCTATGCCAACTGAGTATAAAACACCCATTGTAGCGATCACCACTTCTTTTGCAGCAAGTCCAGTTAGAATAGAAACGCTCTCTTGCCAGCCAAAGCCAAGTGGAGCAAAAATAGGACTTATCGTCCTACCGACGCTGCCTAGAAAGCTATTTTCAAGCAAATAATTTTGCTTTGTAATCTCAAGTTGCGTTTTTTCGCCCTCGTCTTTGCTAAGTTCGATTTTGCTATCAAATTGCGCTCTAATCTCTTGATTATAAGGATAATTTTGTGCCCACCAAATCAGCACAGATGCTGCTAAAATATATGTTCCAGCCTTTTTGACATACATTTTTGCCTTATGATAAATGCTAAAGCCCACAAGACGCCAGTTTGGCATGCGGTATTTTGGTAGCTCCATCACAAAAGGCTCATCAGGTCCCTTAAAAGCGATTTTTCTAAGTATTTTAGCACAAATCAGCCCCACAATCGCAGAAAAAATATAAATACCAAAAAGCCAGTTACCAGCTTGATTTTCTGGTGCAAAAGCTGAGCAAAACAGTACAAAAACAGGCAGCTTCGCCCCACACTGCGCAAAAGGCG
>CALEHZ010000383.1 GCA_937875715.1 uncultured Campylobacter sp.
TCTTGGATTTCTTTCATTTTTGGGGCTAGGTCTTTTAGCTTATTCATTGAGACCATACCTTTGTAAGTTAGCGGAAATAGCACTATTCTAATGATAATTGTCATCACAATAATCGCCCAGCCCCAGTTTCCAAAATAACCATAAAGCCAGCTTAAAAAGTCAAACACAGGTCTAGCAATAAAAGTAAACCAGCCATATTCTATAGCATCGCTTAGCGCTGGGTCAATCGCCATTAGCTTTTTCTTTTCTTTTGCGCCTATGTAGCCCTTTAAATCAAGTTCTCCATTGCTTCGGACAAAAACTAAAGTATTTTCATCGCTTGAATTTTGCACAAAAGCATTTAATGAACGTGTTTTGTCATAAAAAATACTGGTGTAGTATCTATCGCTGCTTGCGATTAAATCAATGCTAGCAAATGTTTCATCACCTTTTGCATCGCCGTCTTCTATGATTTCTAAGCTATCATCGTTTTTTCGTAACATTGAGCCGTGAATAGTATAGCCATCTGCTAAGATATTTGGTCTGTGCCCATTTGTGATGAAATAATCAGCATTTGCGCTTACTTTTAAATCATAAGAGCCGTTTGGATAGAATTTTATGTGTTTGTTTATAAAATTCGCTCCCAAATTTTGCTTTAAATTTGCTTCAAAAACAGCACCATCACTAGCATTTAAAATCTCTATTTCATAAGGCGTTTTAAATGCTAATTCATTTAAATTTTTATCGCTAAAACGAACCTCAAGTGGCATCGGCTCTTTTGTGATTAAATTTGCATGTTCGCCATTTTCGCCCTTGAATTTTGTATCATTTAAGACAAAACTTGAAATTCTTCCAAACTCATCAATTGTAGCATTAAAGTCATTAGCAGTGATTTGAGCTATATTTTTTGTGCTAGCAATAGCCGGACTTGGAGCCAAATTTTGTGAATTTTTTGAAGCTGAATTTTCTAGATTTGAGACTGAATTTTTTGTATCTGGTGCGGTTTTATTTTGAGTAAGATTTGCATCCATTGGTTTTTTGGGAACAAAATAATAATCATACACCACAAAAAACGCTACAGAAAGCACAGTAGCGATCAAAAGTCTTGTTTGAGTTGTCATATTTTTAAACACTTAATTTTTCCTTAAAATACTTTGAATAACATAAAATTCATGATTTTTGAGTGGAATAAACCAAAACTCTGGCTTAATAAACTTTGGTTTTTGCAAACTTGATATAGCTATAATTTTACGAATTTTTGGATATTCAATGCCACCTATAAAAAGCGGATTACAGCGTAAAATTCGAAAAAAAATAGCTAAACTTGCCTTAAAAATATTTTCATTTTTAAGTAAGCAAAAAGCATAGTTTGAACAAGATGGATAATACCTGCAATTATTGTAAATAAACGGCGAAATCAGCTTTTGATAAGCTTTTAGTAGAAAAATTAGACTAGATTTTAACATCTAAACTCCCAATTTTACCAAGCGCCCAGCGTATATTCTTTAACGCTTTTTCATATTTAACATTTGGCAAAGCATCTTTAGCAATCATTATATAATGACCTTTTTCGCTTTTATCGCAAAGACTATCAAACATAGTCCTTAGGCGTCTTTTTGCCTTATTTCGCACTACAGCATTGCCAATTTTTTTACTAGCAATTGGAGCAAATTTTAGCTTATCTGCTGGCAAAAAATATACGCTTGCGACTTCGCAATGCCATTTTTTAGCATTTTTATAAACTTTATCAAAGTCGCTTGCGTGGCTAAGACGCCCATATTTGCGCATTTTAAGCAGCTAGTCTTTTTCTGCCTTTAGCGCGACGCGCATTTAGCACTTTGCGACCATTTTTGGTTTTCATGCGCTCTCTAAAGCCGTGAGTGCGTTTCTTAGGAAGCTTATGTGGTTGATAAGTTCTTTTCATTGTTTGTCCTTTGTAGAAAAAAAATTAAAGGCGAAATTGTAGCTAATTTTTTCTTAAATTTTTATTTTAAATAGTATTTTTTTATAAAAAATTCTATTTTTTAAGTTTTTATAAGATACAATTCGCAGCCAAATGAAAGTAAATAATTTGAATTTTTTAAACGAGCAAATCAAAAATTGCTCTTTGTGTGCTCTTTGCAAATTACGAAATAATAGCGTTTTAATAGAAAATAAAAAAAGCGATATTTTATTTGTAAGTCTTTTTTATGATTTGAATTTTTTGAATTTTTTAAAAAATAGTGAAATTAAAGGCGATTTTTCATATACTTCGCTTTTAAAGTGTGAGCCCAAAAAAACTGGCTTAAATCTTTTTTTGAAAAACAATGAAATAACGCAAATTTTAAAGTTTTGTAATTTTTTTTTAGAACAAGAAATTGATTTTAAAAAGCCAAAAATCATAGTAGCTTTTGGTAAGGAAGTTTTTTTTGCTTTTGTTGGCGAACAAGAACAGGCTTTTAATACATTAAAAGGTGGAATTTACAGGCTTAAAGATAGTTTTATACTGCCTACTTTTTCAAGAGAGCAGATTATGAAAAATCCTAGTTTAAAAGATGAGCTTATGGCTGATTTATCAAAAATTAAAGGTTTATTATGAAGCGAATTTTATTTACTTTATTTGTGCTTATGCTTGGTTTTAGCACACTTCACGCTAAAGCTACAAAAATGAGCGATGTGCCACCAGCGCAAGAATTTTATGTAAATTTAGAGCCAAAAGACTGCGATAAAAAATGTCTTTTGGATTTGCTAAAAAAAGGGGAATTTTTTAGCTTTTTGGCTCGTTTTAAAGCAAATAATGATGAGGAATTAAACGCTAAATATAACTCATTTTTAGCTGGAGTGTTTGGTGCTTATGATAACACTGAGCCAAATTTTGCGCCTTCAACTTCTAACTCAAAAATCGCCGTGCTAATCCCACAAAAAACAATCAAAAGCTATTCTCTTATCGTATCTAATGCGATTTTAGCTTATAGCGCAAATACAAAAAGCAAGATTGCTATTGAATTTTTTATAACCCAAGATGAAAGCAACATCGAAGCTGCGCTTGATAATATCCAAAGAGCTGGGATAAACTATGTCATCGCAGCAGTTACAGATAATGCTCTAGCTGCTATTTCAAGCCAAAAATATGCTCAAATGTTTTTTTATATCCCTACTTTGCACGCAAGTCTAGCAAATGTAAAACAGCAAAATATTCTTTATGGTGGCATTGATTATGATGGGCAAATTAGCGCACTTTTAAGCAAAACTGATGGTAAAATCGCTAGCATCAGCGATGGCAGCAGGCTTGGAAATCTGCTAAATCGCCAAATAGCAAAACTAGAGCCAAATGCTTATCTTAGCGTGGTTGAAGGCAAAAGTATAGATCTAAAAGGTCTGCTTGATAAAACTAGCCTTAATGACGCAAATCTTTTTATAAACACCACGCTTTTAAAAACTTCGCTAATTAGCTCACAGCTAAAAGTAAATGATATAAATGTAAAAAAGATTTTATGTACGCAGATTTGCTATGACCCAGCGCTTTTTAGTCTTACTCAGCCAAGTGACCGCGCAAATATGCTAGTTGCGATTTCTTTTAATAAAATTGATAAGGATTTATTAGCAAGTGCTAAAATGCTAGGAATTGACCTGCGCTATGATAGAGTGGCTTATCCTGTGATGTTTGGCGTTGAGTATATTATCAAAACTTTCATTGACACTGGCGCAAAAAGCTATTTTAGTGAAAGTGTTCAAAACTCGCAAGTATCATATAAAACCCATATTTTACAATGATATATGAGCGGAATTAACGCTACCACGATCACATAAAACAAGAATCATAAATTAATAACCAGATATCGGAATATTCGCTCTCACAGGGATGGTTTACAAAATGCGTTATCGGTCTCAGCACCCCTATAGCATCAAGGAAAAGCAGATGAAGAGTGAAGTGTTGTCCGTTAAAGAGAAAATTGGTTATGGCATGGGAGACGCCGCCAGCCACATTATTTTCGATAACGTAATGTTATATATGATGTTCTTTTATACCGATATTTTTAGCGACAGCTAGGATATCCTCTAAATTCGGATTTTTACCTTCGCCATTAATTGTTGTTGCATGTTCTCCGTTAAATG
>CALEHZ010000384.1 GCA_937875715.1 uncultured Campylobacter sp.
TAACTAAAAAGAAGAAAAAAAATATATCAGTCAAATCATAAAAAGCATTTTAAAAATATTGCCAGCGCAAATGAATTTATTAAAAAACACAAACTTTATCAATTAAATGCTGATAAAAGCGTGTGTGATCGTATTTACGGTGCTCCAAATATAAAAAATCTAAAAATGCAAACTTATAGAACTGCTTTTAAAAAAGAAAGCAAAGAGCTTGAAAGTGCCTTTAATTTCGGGCTTAAACGGCTTAAAAAAGCGGCTAAAACTAAAAGTGATGAAAAATATATAAATTACTTTAAAGCCCTTAAAAACGCCTTTTTAGAGCAAAATAATAATAAAGTCGTGCCAATGTGGCAAGAGAGTGAGCGAGCGTGGATGAAGTGCAAAGGCGACATTCAAATCGGTCATCCGCTAGAATATTACGAGGATGCCTACACGCACGCAGTAGCGCTAGAATGGGACATAAGACTAAAAGACACAAGCTACAAAATAGATGAAAATGCTCTTAAAGAGCAGATAAAATCAAGCTTTTTAAGCGTTTATAAAAGCATTTTGCCAGCTAGTAACACTTGTGAAAAAATGCGCTCATTAGTGCTTTCAAACATTGATAAAACGCAACTTTACATAAGCAATCCACTTATGTATTATGGTGCTGATTTAAATGGACTTTTTTCAGCTCAAGTCGTGCCAAATGATGAAATAGTAAGCAAAAAATATGGTAAAAAAATCTTTGCTTTTGTAGATTTCATACATAATTCAAGCAAGGCTAGACCTTTTAGCAAGCTTGCAAGTGAAATTTTTGAGCGTGAATTTTTAGATTTTAATAGAGAAATTCTTTTTTGTAAGCCTGAAATTTGGAAAAAAATCTACGAAATCACCACGATCGGACACGAGTTTGGGCATATTTTATTTATTGATGATGACACAGAAAATTCAATGAACAAAGGCGGCGAGTTTAAATTTGTTGAAGAGTTTAAAGCCACCAGTGGCGGACTAATCAATTTCTTTTTAAATGAAAACGCAGATCTGGCTAAAAGCGTTTTTGCCTCTCATATCGCACGTTCTGTGGGGCTAATTGGCTGGCAAAAAGTAGATGAAGTAAGAGCTTATTATTGCGAGGGCTTAATTCACTTAGCGCTTTTATTTAAAAGTGGGGCGCTAAGCTTTGAAAATAACGCTTTAAGCGTGAATTTAGACTGCTATGATAAATATAAAATCATTGCTTTACAAATCTATCACGAACTAGCCGAACATTATGCCAAAAAGGCTGATTCTAGCGAATTTCTAGCTCGTTTTGCCATACTTGAAAATGGCATTTATCTGCCAGTGGATAAAAAAGTGCGAGAATTTGTAGAGTTTTACTACGCAAAGCACGAAATAATGGCAAACGAAATAGATACAAGCGGCGAATGGGAAAAATGGCAAGCAAGAGCGAAATAAAAAATTTATTTACTTTTTAAATGTAGAATTGCGCTCTTAAATTACTAAAAGGAGTAAAAATGTCTGTTACATTTCAAGGCAGTCCAGTTGGGCTAAAAGGCACAAATTTAGAAGTAGGCGCAAACGCACCAGAGATCGTTGTCGTAGGCAAAGATTTAAGCGAGATTAAAGTAGGCGGCACAAGTGGTAAAATCCAAATAATCACCACTTTCCCATCAATTGACACTGGCGTTTGCCAAAACCAAACCAGAGCATTTAATAAAGAATTTGCAAGTGGCGACAAGTTTGAAGTTATCACTATTTCAAAAGATTTACCTTTTGCGCTTGGCAGATTTTGCGGTGCTGAGGGCATCGATGGTATCAAAGTAGCTAGCGATTTTAGAGCAGGTGAGTTTGGCAAAGCTTATGGCTTAGAACTAGCTGATAGCGTGCTTGCTGGGCTTTTAGCTCGTGCTGTAATCGTGGTAAAAGATGGCAAAATTGCTTATAAACAAATAGTAAGCGAAATCACAACTGAGCCTGATTATAGCGCACTTAAAGCTGCCTTAGCTACTTTATAATAGCTTTGCTTTATAATAGCTTTGC
>CALEHZ010000385.1 GCA_937875715.1 uncultured Campylobacter sp.
AAAAGACTTGAAAGTCTTAGTTGAAGCACTTAAAGACTTTAAATTAAATTTATTACATTAAAATCACGCAAATATTTTAAAATTAAGGCAAATCAATGAATAGAGTGTATTTAGACAATAACGCAACCATGATGATTGACTCTGAGGCAAGAGGCGATGATAAAGAAAACACAGATAGCAAAGCATATTGAGCGAAGAATCACGAGATGAAAGCAAAGCTTTTATGATAATGAATAAAATTAAGCTCTAAAAAGCCATTTACTTAAGTTTTGCAAAAAAAAACTTTAAAATAAAAACTTAAAAAGCTGCTATATCAAAAACTAAACACTATTTTATAAAATTCTTAATTTTATTTGAATTTTAAGCAAAAGTATTATAAAATCGGCGATTTTTAAAAAATTCAAAAGGCTTGTTATGTATGTTTTAAAAGTATCTTGTGATGATGAAAAGGGCCTCATTTTACGCATTAGTGATGTTGTTTTTAAAAATGGGCTAAATTTTGAGAGCACGCATGAGTTTGTAGATCACGAAAACAAGCGTTTTTATATGCGAGCGAGCTTAGAGGGGCAAATCGATACAAAAAGCTTTGAAAACACGCTAGGTGCGTTTTTACCAGCTGGTGCTAGCATAGAGTGCCTGCCTGAAAAAAAGAAAAAAATTGTCATTATGGCGACAAAGGAAAATCACTGCCTAGGCGACATTTTGATCAGGCAAAATAGCGGCGATTTGAATGCTGAAATTTTAGCAGTTGTGGCAAATCATAATGATTTAGAGCAATTTTCTAAGAGTTTTGGCGTGCCTTTTATTTGCGTCAGCAGCGATGGTCTTAGCCGCCAAGAACACGAAAAAAAGGTGCTTGATGAGCTTAAAAACTTTGAGTTTGACTATTTAATTTTAGCAAAATATATGCGGATTTTAAGCCCTGATTTTGTTAAAGTTTATAAGGATAAAATTATAAATATTCATCACTCATTTTTGCCAGCATTTATCGGTGCAAATCCGTATAAACAAGCTTACGAACGCGGTGTAAAGATAATTGGAGCTACTGCGCACTTTGTCACAGATGACCTTGATGAAGGCCCAATCATCACCCAAGACATCGTGCGAGTAAGCCACGAAATGGACTGGCAGCAGATGCGAAAAGCTGGACGAAATGTTGAAAAAGTCGTGCTTTCAAGGGCGTTGGATTTGGTGTTTGATGAAAGAGTATTTGTCTATAAAAACAAAACAATAGTATTTTAATGGCTCCTTTTCGTAAGTGGTGCATGTGGCTTGTCTCGCACGCCTATTGCGACGAAACTTCAAAAAAACTTCGCTCGACGCACGCTGAGTGCGCCTTCGCTCGTTTTTTCTCAGTTTCGCCACACTAGGCGCACGATACTTCGCCAAGTAAATTAAGAGCGTGAAATTTCAGAAAAT
>CALEHZ010000386.1 GCA_937875715.1 uncultured Campylobacter sp.
GAATTTTTTGAGATTTTGCCAAAGCTACTGGGCGAATTTTATAAAATTCAATTTAGAAAATTCAAATCGCCACATTGTTGATAATCCATAAAATTCAGCCTTGAATTTTATGGATTATTTTGAATTTTATAAAATTCATCTAGCTAGGTACCCTGAAAAATTCAGTGTTTGAATTTTCTAAACTTTCTTAAAAAAGCTAGATTTAATAGCAAAAAGTTCTATCAAAATTTTATTAAATTTAATAAGAAAATCTGCCAAAAACTAACAACAGCATAGAGAGCGAATTCACTCATTTAAAGACTGCTCTTAGGGTTCATTCTGGGCTAAATTTGGAAAATAAAATGAAATTTATTTCACATTATTTTGTAATAAAAAAATGAAGAAAAATAAAGGCAAAAAGTGGAATTTCATCCCCACTTTTTGACCATTAAGCCGAAAATTCAAGTTTGAATTTTCTAAAAATTAAAATTGCTTTAGAATTATTTTTGATTTTAATAATTTTTCAAATCAAATTCTTTTTTATCAATAGGTTCTAGCACAATTGCGCTGTAGTGGTTTGCTGGTGTTTCAACTGATATAAAATCTTTTAATAAACTACTTTCATTTTGTTCTGAATATTCTGTACCTTCATTTACTGCAAAGTACCCGCTAAAATATCCCAGCATTTGAAGCTCTAATTTTTCTGTTGTATAAACTTTATTTTCACAAATATTTGCTAATTTTGTTACTAGCTCATCTTTTGGAAATAATTTTTTAATTTCTTGCGTTCTGCCAACTACCCATTTATACTCTTTGCCTTTATTTGAAATCTTATCTATGATAAGTTCATCAAAAGGATAATTTGCTTTTTCATTATCAAAGTCTTTATAGCATTCGTGGCAATGATATCTAGCAAAAGCACCTTTTTCTAAATAATATACTGGTGCATTTTTATAAATATTAGCAAATACAATAAAGTCTTTTCTTTCTTTTTCTGTGTTTTCATAGCGCGGATAGTTGGTATATGTTACTTTATACTTATTTTTAAGTATTTCATCAAATTGATACTCAACTGCGTAATTAACATAATCTATTACAAATGCTGCTATTTCAAAATAAGCAAGTTCAAACTTAGATGGAAAATATTTCTTTTTATCAAAAGGGGCTTTACTGCGATATTTAGATATTAAATCGTAAGCAGTAGGTAGATTAAAGGCTTTAAACTGTTCTAAATAAAAATCCTTATCCATAATATCATTAATATACTCATCATTTTCATCTACAATATTAACCATCCCCACGCCATAATCATTTTGAATTTGCGGAATTCCATTTTCAGCAAAAAACTCATGATAATCTTGCGAAGATAGTATATTTATATTATCTACACTAGGATTGGGACAAAAACCTATATTTAGTTTTACAAAATTTCCACGATTGCCATCTATAAATTTAAATAGCTCTTGTAAGTCATTTTTATTTTGCAAGACTATTTCTAGTTCGTTCACTTTTTTCTTTTGCAAATTAAACAAATCTGGAAAAAATACCGCTATAAAACCGATAGCCGCCACCACAAAGCTAGTAACTGAGCCTAAAATTACTTTCTTTTCAAATTTTATTGCCATTTTTGCTCCTTTATTTAATAATCTTTTAGTTTGATATCTCGCTCATCTACTTTCTCAAAACTAAACTCCGTTATTCCTTGATTAAAGCCACTTCCAATATAATAAGCATAGCCATTAATTATAATTGTCCCCTTACCATAGCATTTGCCTTCTTCTTTCCCCCATTTGTCCCAACCAAACATATCGGCAGGAAACCTATAAATAGTTGTGCCACTATCTGGCATAGTAGAGCCATCATAGAATACATTATAAGCTAACTCATCGTTAGTTTCTAGTTGTACTATTGCATCTTCCCCTTCAATTTTTGCTTTATAACCATTTTGGCATTCAACACAGCAAATTTTTATGTTATACAAATGAAGATCTTTATCTTCTTTTGTATTTTGTCCACCTATGATTTTTTCTATTTCCTTGTGAAAATTTTCAGCAGATTGTGGATCGCTTATTTCATAAGAAAATTCTTTTATTTTTTTCTTTTGTAGATTAAATAAATCTGGAAAAAATACCGCTATAAAACCGATAGCCGCCACCACAAAGCTAGTAACTGAGCCTAAAATTACTTTCTTTTCAAATTTGATTGACATTTTTTCTCCTAATATTTAATTTCTCCTCCCAAAACAAGTTTAGGTTTTCCACTTTTTATGTTAAGCAATCTAAACATCACTTCTTCTTGTGGACCTTCTATGCCATCAATTGTAGTAACACCTGACATTTTGCATACTACATTTGTGCCATCATTTTTAACAATTTCTGCTTTGCCATAATTAAATTTTACACCTGGAGCGCCATCTAATCCAGCTTCTTTTATTATTTGCTTTTCCCAAGCACCTTTATTTTCTTCACATATATTATCGCTACTGCCATTACAAGCACTAAAACCTATAACACATATTATTAAGTAAAGATATTTTTTCATTTTATTCTCCTTTTGTTTATTTTAATATCCAGAAAGCACCATATTTAGCTTCATAAAGTTATCTCTTTGAATTCCTTTATAAACTAAAAACCAATCAACTACAACCCAAATAAAACCAATTACAATGAATATAGAAAGAAATTTCAAAATTCCAAGTCCTATATCGCCTTTGTAGAATCTATCTACACCAAAACCACCAAAAAGCAAGCCCAAAATAAGCCCAATTACTGGGCTTTTTAGCTCGACTAATGCTAGGCTTGTGATTTTATCATCTGGGATTTTTTCTAATCTACCTTGCGCAGCTATTAGTTCGTTTGCTCCGATTTTGCCTTGTAAAGATATTAAAAAATTTTGTGCTGTTGGTGTCATTTTTATCCTTTCTTAATATGCATCTACGCTATTTAAATCGCCCATAAGAGCACCAAAAAATGAAAGCATAGCGATAGAGACTATCACGCCAATTACCGAGAGAGCAACAGCTACATAAATAGCCCATTTAGCCACGCCAGACATTTGCATAAAGAGCATTTCGTTGTTCATATCAAGTGCTTGTTCAAAGCGTTTTATTACAAAATATTTGCCAGCAAGAGGTGCTGCCAACATAATTAGAAAACCTAATATAGGTATCCAACCAAGTAGAATTATAGCCGCTAGATAAATCAACGCCTCTTTATTTAGCTTTCTATAAAACAAATACCACATATTGCCAAAAAATCCCCACCAAGACCAAGTTGGTGAAAATTTAAGCCCCATTCTCATACCATTGTTAAAAAACTTCTCGGCTGCTTGTGCGTAAATCTCTACCTTATCTGGCGTTTGCAAATAAGCTAAAAGTTTTTCTCTTAGAAGTTGTGGGTTTTCAAACACAGCTTTTGTCTGCTCTGTCATTTTTTTTCTCCTTAATTTGAAAAATGTGAAGCGGAATAATACGACATTTTTTCTAAATTTAACCTAAATTTACGACATAATATCTAAATTTTAGTTTAAATCTAAAATCGTTAATCTAACAAAATGAAATACACAATGCAAGACAAAGCGAGAATACTTCGCATAACGACTAGGACATTACAAAGGTGGCGCACGACAAAGCCTGAGCTATACGCTATAATTGAAAGCGCCTTTAAGCTGCGAGAGCTAGCAAACAGCGAGTTTGAAATCACAAAAGAAGTAAAAGAAACCTTGCTAGAAAAAATTCCGCCAAGCTAAAATTTTACATTTTTTAAAAAATTCAAAACTAGAAAATTCGTATTTACTTAGCTATATTAGCTGAGTTTTATGCTTTTTACGCTATTATAAGATCTGTGGCAAAATGAATTTTATAAAATTCAAAAGGTAAAAAATTGATTGAAAAAATTACAAAAGCTAGAAAATTCAGCCTTGAATTTTCTAGCTTTTTTGCTACAAAAACTGCGGCGAAGGATTTGAATTTTTTAAAAAATTCAAACCACCACAGACAAGGTAAAAAAGTTTAAAAAATTCAAAACTAAATTTTTTGAAATTTATAATGAGATTTTATTTCCTAGCTCGCTGACTGCCACGATTTTCGCAAACAAAAATTTTGCAATGAGAAAATAGGCAGCAGTAAATAAGAAAGAATTTTATAAAATTCACCCAATAGAATGTAGCAGAAAATCAACGCTGAATTTTTTTAAACTTAAAAATTCCATAAAATTCAAGCATGAATTTTATGGAATTTTATAAAATTCAGCTTTTAGAGCAATTTCTTTGTGAATTTTTTAAAAAATTCACAAAGAAACTCAAAGTTTAGAAATTTAAAGCTTTTAAAGTCCGGCTTTTTCTATAGCTTGGGCTTGGGCAGCAGCGATTAGCGGGTCGATTATTTCATCAAAAAGCCCACCAGCCATAATAGCATCAAGCCTATAAAGTGTAAGATTTATGCGGTGGTCGCTAATGCGATTTTGTGGGTAATTATAAGTGCGAATGCGCCCTGAGCGGTCGCCTGTGCCTACTTGCTCGGCTCGTTCGGCTCTCTCTTTTGCCATGCGCTCGTTTTCTTGCATTTCAAAAAGCCTAGCTTTTAGCACTTTGATTGCGGCGTCTTTATTTTTGTGTTGAGATTTGCCATCTTGATTTACTACTACAAGCCCTGTTGGCAGGTGAGTTACACGCACGGCTGAATCAGTGGTATTTACGCTCTGTCCGCCATGACCTGAGCTTCGCATAACATCGATTTTAAGGTCACTTTCTTTAATCTCAATTTCGCTATCTTCCACCTCTGGCATGATAGCTACGGTGATTGCGCTAGTATGAACTCGCCCTTGACTCTCAGTCTCAGGCACACGCTGAACTCTATGCGTGCCGCCTTCAAACTTCAGCCTTGAATAAGCACCAGTGCCTTTTACAAGCAAAATTAGCTCTTTATATCCACCTACGCTACCTTCGCTAGCACTGATTATCTCATATTTGTAGCCTTTTTGCTCAGCAAAGCGCATATATGCAGTCGCAAGGTCGCCTACAAAAAGTGCCGCCTCGTCTCCGCCTGTTCCAGCACGAAGCTCTAAAAAGATGTTTCTATCGTCATTTGGATCTTTTGGGATAAGTAGAATTTTGATTTCTTCTTCAAGCTTTTCAACTTCGTTTTCACAAGCTTTAAGCTCATCTTTGGCTAGTTCGCCAAGTTCTGGATCACTTAGAAGTGCTTTATTTTCGGTGATTTGCTCTAAAAGTTCGTGGTACTTAGTAGCTGCTTCTTTGATAGGCTCTAAGCTTCTTTGCTCTTTAGCAAGTGCGCTCATGCGCTCTATATCATTAGCAATATTTGGATCGCTTAAAAGTGCGCTAATCTCATCATAGCGCACTATAAAAGGTTTTAGCTTATCAGCTAGCACGGGATTAATTTAGTGAATTTACTAGTTTTGCTAGGCGTGAAACGCGTCTGCTTGCTGTTTCTTTTTTCAAAAATCCACGACTTACAAAAGCGTGAATGTTTTTATTTGCTACTTTTAAAGCTTCGTTAGCAGCGTTTTTATCGCCATTTGCTGCTGCTTCTCTAACAGCTTTTGTGATATTTTTTAGTCTTGTGCGATAAAAGCGATTTGCTTCTGTGCGTTTTATTGTTTGTCTAGCGCGTTTTGCAGCTGATTTATGATTTGCCATTTTTTAGCCTTTTTGAAAAATTTTAAAGCGTGGATTATAGCTGAAAATTTTTTAATTTTGGCTTAATTCTGGCTTTTTTATTTTATCATACAAATATAAATACAAAAAGCCAAAAATTCCGCTAACTAAGCTTGCTACAAGTATTGCTAGCTTGTCAGTATCAAAATACTGATTGCTTCCGCCATAAGCCAAAGCGTCCACAAAAAGCGACATAGTAAAGCCAATTCCACCCAAAATACAAACGCCGTATAATTGCGCCCAAGTAGCGCCAGTTGGTAGATTGCCAAGTCTTAAAATCTTTATAAAAATAAAGGTAAAAATAAAAATTCCAAGCTGTTTTCCTAAAAATAAACCAAAGAAAATTCCACTGCTTACGCTATTTACCAGCTGATTTGGACTAATTCCGCCAAGCCCAACTCCAGCATTTACAAAGGCAAAAATTGGCAAGATGAAATAGTTTGTAACTCCGCTTAAATCGTTATAAAGCTCATCTAACATTCTTCTGCCGTTTTTGTCAATCGTAGGAATACAAAATGCAGCGAGAACTCCAGCGATCGTAGCATGCACACCGCTATTTAGCACACTTAGCCACAGCAAAAATGTCAAAAATATGTATATTGCTTTGTTTGCCACACGTGCTTTGTTTAGCAAAAATAGTATAAATAAGAAAAATGCCGCCGAGCCAAACGAAATAAGCGAAAGATGATCTGTATAAAATAGCGCAATAATCACTATCGCACAAAGGTCATCAACCACAGCCAATGTAAGCAAAAATATTTTTAGCCCACTTGGCACCTTTTTGCCCAAAATCGCTAAAATGCCCACAGCAAAAGCAATATCAGTAGCAGTCGGTATTGCCCAGCCGCGAATAGCAAAGTCGTCGCCGTGATTGAAAATCCAAAAAATAATGGCCGGCGTAACAACGCCACCAAGTGCGCCAATTGTTGGCAAGGCGATTTGAGACGGCTTGCTTAGCTCACCTTCTCGCACCTCTTTTTTAAGTTCCAAGCCCACGACAAAAAAGAAAATGACCATAAGTCCGTCATTTATCCATAAAAGCAAAGGCTTTGAAAACTGAAATTCTCTAAAGCCCACCATTAAATGCGAATCTAATATTTCATTGTAAAATTGAGATAAAATTCCGTTTTGAAAAATCAGGGCTAAAATAGTAGCGATAAGCAAGATTATTCCGCCGCTTGCTTCGTGTTTGAGAAGTTTTGCAATAGCTTTCATAAATTACCTTAAAAAATTCTAAATATAAAATGCGAAATTATAGCGTTTTTTTGCTAAAAATACTTTTGAATTTTTATAAAATTTTATTGAATTTTTTTAGAATTTTATAAAATTCACAAAATTCCAAAAAATTCAAAGCTGAATTTTATAAGTGAATTTTATAAAATAT
>CALEHZ010000387.1 GCA_937875715.1 uncultured Campylobacter sp.
CACGCTTTTTTAGCATTTTGCCAAACTTAAAAAGCTCACTATAAATACAAAGATGATCACCACTTTTAATTCCAACGTTTTTAAGCGCTGATATAATATCATCTTTGCTAATTATTTTATCTTCAAACTTAAATAGCATCTTTGTTACTCAAAAGCTAAAAATTCGCCCCAAATTGCGGCAATTTCATCGTGTATATCGCTGATTTCATTGTAGAATTTTTCGTTTCTCCACGCTTTTCTAAACAATAAAAGCATTTCTACTTTTTGCCAAAATTTAGAGATTTGCTCTTTTGGAATGTTGCTTATGAAATGTGAGCCAAAATCTTTTATAAGCTCGTCTTTAAGGTATTTTGCTAAAACTTCACAGGCCCTAAAGGCAAAAATATAAAGCGGATCAGACAAAAGTGGCGCTAGGCTAGTATTTAGCTGTCTTTTTACATCTTCTTTGCTTTTTGCTACAAGTGTGCAAGGATGAGTAGTATCATCAAAAAATAAATCAAAAAAAGTAGCCGGCAAAAAGTCTTTGATTTCGCCTTTATTATTTACTTTTGGCATAAGCGGATAGACTTTACACATCAAAGGGCGATTAGAGTGCGGATTGCAAAGCCCTTTTAGATGGCATTGTAGCCAAAATATTTTTATGATTTGTCCGCCGCGCAGCTTAAAAACTTCTATTTTTTTAGGCTCTTCAAGCCCTTTTATTCCACCACTTTTTTTATATTCTAAAAATTCTTTTTCCAGCAGTGGAATAGCGACAAAATCATATTTTATCATTTTAAAATGTTCGTTATTAAAGCCACGACAGCAATAGCTATTACAGTCCTCATAGCATTTTGGAAAATTAACAAACTCTATTTTATAATCCATAAATCCACCTTAGGCCTTAAAAGCCATTTTTAGCATATTTGCCATTGCCTCAACGCTCTCAAAATTTTCTTTTTCTATAAAATCAAAATCCAAGCTTTTGCCGTATTTTTCTTCTATTGCTTCAACAAGCGCCATTATATCAAGGCTATCAAGCTCACCGCTGCTTATAAGAGATTTTGATTCTAGGTTTATATTGCTTCTGCCAATTATTTCTAAAAGCTCAATTACCTCTTTCATTTTTGTCCTTTATATCATAGTTTTAAGTGCTTTTCTATCAATTTTTCCATTTGAATTTTCTGGAAATTCTAATTTATGGATAAACTTTCGTGGTATCATATAGCTTTGAATTTTCTCTTTTAAAAACTCTTTTAAGCCCTCTATTTCACTTTGGCTTTCATAAAAGCCAATAATTTCATTGTTTTCAAATACACAAGCTGCGCGCTCTATTTTTGCGTGTGAGCTAAGCGCTGCCTCAATCTCGCCAAGCTCAATTCTATGCCCTTGAAACTTGATTTGCGCATCAATTCTGCCATAACAAATAAGTTCATTAAACTCATTGAAAGCCACAATATCGCCAGTTTTATAAATCTTTTCTTCATACGCACTTTGAAGTGGATTTTGGATAAATGCCGCAGCTGTTTTTTGCGTATCATCATAGTAACCCACGCTTAGACAAGTCCCACGAACATAAAGTTCGCCCTTTACATTTGGCTCATTTATAAGCTTCATATTCTCATCAAAAACCAAAAGCTCACAATTCTCGCAGGCTTTGCCAATAGGCAGCAGCTCATCATCGCTAAACTCACGATTTACTTTAAAATAGCTACAAGCAACAGTGATTTCAGTAGGCCCGTATAAATTCGCATATAGCGCATTTGGCAAGGCTTTTCGCCACATATTTAGCTGTTTATTTGGCATGATTTCGCCGCAAAAAAGAATTTTTTGTAATTTTGAATTTTTTAAAAAATTCACAGCGCCGGTGTTAGCAAAATAAATAAGTACACTTGGCACCCAAAAAATCATACTTATTTTATTTTCACTAAGATAATTAGCAATTTTAGCCGAAAAAGCGAAAAGATTATTTGGTATAAGGTGGATACAAGCACCGCAAGCAATAGTGCCAAATACATCAAAAATAGATAAATCAAAATACAAAGGTGATTGATTTGCTAGAATTTCATTTTCACTAACGCTAAAAGTCTCTTTTAACCACAGAGCAAAATCAATAACACTTTTATGCGTGATTGCTACGCCTTTTGGCTCGCCAGTGCTACCACTGGTAAAAAGCACATAAAGCAAGTCCGTATCTATGATATACACGCTTTTTAGCGCTTTTTCGTTTATTTTACACGAGTTAAAATCATCGCTAAAAAGCACTGGAATTCCATAGTCATTTTGAAGTGCTTTGCTTGTAATTATAAGCTTTGGTTTTAATTTTGCGATGATTTTACTCACACGCTCGCTAGGCATTTTCTCATCAATTATGCTATAAAAATTCCCTGATTTTGCCACGCCAAACATCGCAATAAGCGCATCAATGCCCTTTGGCAAGATGATTAAAACTGGCTCTTTTTTAAGAGAGAATTCTAAAATGCCAGATGCTACTTTTTGGCAGATTTTATAAAATTCAGTATAATTTATATTTCTTTGTCCTTCTACAAAAGCCGTTTTATCTGGGAATTTTAAAGCTGAATTTTCTAAAAAATCGCAAACAGAGCGTATCATTTCATAACCTTTATAAGATTATTTTCTAAGCAAGTTTTTATGGTATGTTCTAAATCAAGCGGATTTGCATCTATTGTCTCACAGATTTCTAGCAAGTCTCTTTTGCCATCGCAATATGCTAGAAAATGTCGTGGTAAATAAATAGGATTATTGATTTTTCTAGTAAGGCTTAATTTTGGACTTAAATTATACTTACCAAGGCAAGGCTCACAAGTAAAATTTGGCTCATAGATTTCATTTAATTCTAGTGCTTTTATACACTCTTTTGCGTATTCTAAGCCACCTTCTAAACCCTTCTTGCTTACACAAGTTAAATCATCAGCACTTGTGTGATACAGACAGATTTTTTCAGCGTACCAGTTATCTTCTTTTACGTATTCGAAAGCACTGTCTACGATGGTTCCAGTAGTCTCGAAATGTTCCTGATATTGTGCCATTTTGAAATCTTTCAGATGACGCATGTCAGAATCAGAGATTGCCATATGTCCGTGGCCCATGGCCTGAATCATAACTTTTTTTGTTCGTACGTATTCTAAGATATATCTTACCGAATCTCTGTCTATGGATGTGGTGGAAATGCAGGTGTCATTCTGGATGTCGTAGATGCTGGCACCACTTTCACAGATAGAGTATCCTTGTCCGTGGGGCTCAAGGAATAGCTCATGGACTCCGGAAGC
>CALEHZ010000388.1 GCA_937875715.1 uncultured Campylobacter sp.
GGTTGAAAATATATATTGACTAAATCCGCACCTGTAGCAGTTTTTATGTTTGCAGTTTTCTGTAAATTATCCTTGCGCTCTTGTTCCTTTTTAGCATAATATTTTTCCTTATCTGCCCCAACAAAAACAATAGGAATAAACAAATCGTCCGCAAGCCCGTCAATAAAACTAATCTTAATTCCATCGATTTTTTCTTCGAAGTTTAATTCACATAAAAAATATTTATGTGTCCCTCCACACTTACCTGTTGTTTTATATTCTTCGGTTTTAAGTAAAGTTTCCTTTTCGTTCTTTACGGAAAAAGCTTTTACTATATATCCTCCCTCTAAATACAAGTTGTACTTTATTTTTGTTATATCTTCATCGTTATCAAGCGCTTCTAAATAAGCTATTACATATTTTCTGCTTAGTTTTAGCGTGTCTTTTGCGTTTGTGATATCAGCGTAAGAATCACGCTTTATTAGCTCTTTTAAGCTTGATTTGGCTTTGATTAGATTTTCTTTACTTACAAAAAGATTGTGAGCTAGGCGGACTACTTTATTTGTAGCGCAGAGCTTTTTTAGGGCATCATCGCCTGCTTTTCTATCAGCTTCAAAAATATCATAGATATTATAAGGCGCAAGAGGACAAAGTCCGCCACGCTCAATTTCACGCAAAATTCCATCTTCTAAACGTTCTTTAAGCTTGGTAAAATCTGCGCCTTTTTTAAAATAAAGCCCATTTTGAAAATCAAGCAAACCACCTAGCTCGTCAATTGCGATTTTTGCGATTTTTTCACTAGCCCAAGGTAGTTTTAGTGCTATACTAGCAGGCGAAAACATCGCTAGTTCGTTTTTTGCTAGAATGAATTTTATAAAATCCTTAATAAGCTCCAAAGCCCTAATATCATAGACATTAAGCTCTTCTTCGTCTATGATAGCGCCAGTTAAGTTTTTTGCGATTTTTAGCGCCTTAGCACTACTTATGCCAAAGCGTTGTGGGGCGCAAATAAGCCCAAAACCTGTTTCGTGCGTGTTTTTTAATAGATTAAAAGCAGAGCTAAAATCTTTATTTAAAAGCAGGTTTAAAAGCTCTATTTTTGCCTTTTTTTTCATAGGCTCGCTTAGGGGATTTAGCACTCTACCGCCACCTATTAGCCGTGAGTTTTGTGTAAGTATATAATGCTCATCAAAGCTAGCAAATACTGGCTTTTCAAGCTTTAAAGTGATAAAATGCGAGTTTTCATTGCTTGCTAAAAGCGTGATTTTAGCGTTCACAGACTTCGTGCCTATACAAAAAATCGCATTTTCATTGTGCTTAATCTGTCCAAAAAATATAGCATCAATCTGGTTAAATGCTCTAAAATAGCCTTTTTTGCTGATAAAATCGCCTTTTTTGATGCGCGAAGTGTCGCTACAAGCGATATTTATCGCCACCCTCTGCCCAGCGTTTGCGCCTAATACAAAGCTATCATGGACTTGTAAGCCACGCACGCTAAAAGCCACATTTGCATCGTAATCAAAGAGCTTTTCATCCTTGCTAATACTAGCGCCTTGTAGCGTGGCTGTGGTGACAAGCCCAGCACCTTTTATGCTAAAAAGCCTATCAATGTAATATTTTGACAGTGGGAATTCTAGCTTTTTAGTAGCTTTTAAAGCAAATAAAAACTCTTTTAATTTGTTTATTGACCCCTCATCTTTTATGCTTAGCTCAAAAGTCGATAAAACGCTGAAATTCTCGTATTTTTCTAGCTCGTTTAAGCACTCATTTTTTACCTTTTGGATTTGCTTAAAATCAGCTAAATCACTCTTAGTTAGCGCTAAAATTACATTTTTAATTCCTAGCAAATGTGTAATTTTTATGTGTTCTAAACTTTGCGGTTTTAGCCCTTCATTACAAGCTACGACTAAAAGCACGCAATCAGCAGCAAAAGCCCCAGAAATCATAGTTTTAAGTAGATTTTCATGACCTGGGGCGTCTATAAAAGCGATATTTGTATTTTCATTTGTCAAATGCGAGAAGCTAAGATCAATCGTAATACCACGGCGCTTTTCTTCGTTTGT
>CALEHZ010000389.1 GCA_937875715.1 uncultured Campylobacter sp.
CAGATGTCCTTGCGTGGGCAAGCTTCAGCGTCTGGACTTAGGCAGGCAACAGTACACATTGCTTCTTCGGTTGCTTGCAGAATTTCTCCAACGGTATATTCTTCTGGGGCTCTGAGCAGGCGATAACCTCCCCCTTTGCCACTAGTTCCTTTTACTAATTTAGCTTTCACGAGAAGCTTTACGACAATTTCTAAATATTTTTTAGAGATTTCTTGTCTTTGAGCAGCACCTTCTAAAGTAACTGGGGTATCCGTGGGCTGCTCTGCGAGATCAATCATAAAACGAATAGCGTAACGTCCTCTTGTTGAAATCATGGAATTCACCTCTTTCTATTACCTATTTTAGCACTAATGAAATAGGTAAATCAAATAAAATAAATTTTTTCTCAATAAATTTTAAAAGCTCTTTTTTTAAAAGCCGAATTTTTTGAATTTTATAAAATTCAATTATAAATTTTTTCTTTGCCGTGTAGTGTGCGAAAACGGCTTTTGTTTGTGTCATAAAATTCATTAGAAATGTCGTTTTCTAGCTCATCTAAACTGCTGCTAATTTTAAGCAAAGAATTAAGCAGATTAAAAAGCAAATCATTTGTCCAAAGCTCGTCTTTGTGGCTTTTTAGCGTATTAAAGCTTTTTTGATTTTTTAAAACAAAATCATCGCTAAAATACGCAAAAAACGGGATTTTAGCCATTTTTATAGAAAAATTATTTGAGTCATGCATTCCATCACCAGGTAGCTCGCCGTGGTCACTAAAATAAATAAAAGCCTTAAAATCAGGCAAAGTTTTAGAGATTTTAAAAAGCTCACCCAAAACAAAATCAGTATAAAAGATGCTATTGTCATATTCGTTTATCACGCCTTCGCCAAATTTATCAAACTCGCTGCTATATCTAAGATTATACCTCCAATGCGAGCCCATAGTATGAATAAAAATCAGGTTTTTACCATTTTGAATTTTCTGCTTTTTCAAAATATCCACAAGAGCGATATCAAGCTTATAATCAGTATCGCTTTCAGCGCTAAATTCGTAGTTTGTCGCATCTTTTGCCAAAAGCGTAACAGGCGAGCCATAAACGCCAAAAGCAGGCTGGGCGCTCAGCCAAAAGGTGTTAAATCCTGCCTTATTTGCTAGTTCTATGATTGAAATAGCAGATTTTATGTCAATATTATTGTATTGATTTTTAGCACTTAGTGCATAAGTTAGCGTAGGCGTGGTGTGCGTGTGATTTGAGTGTGCGGCGCTAAAGAATATTGCGTTTTTTTCTTTTTTAAGCTCGTTTAAAAATGGCGTGGTGAGCTTGTAATTTTCATTAAAAGCGCTAAAATGCTCTTTGTTTGCGCTCTCGCCTATGATTACGACAAAGGTGCCATTTTCATCGCTAAATTTTAAATTTTCTACGCTTTTTAGCCTTAAAAGAGCGTTTTTTTGGTAGTCTAAAAGGTAGTTTTTATACTCATTTACATTTATAAATAAATTCGTGTAAATATTAGGAATTAAGTAATTTTTGTAAAATAAAGAAAAGGCAAAAATTAAGCAAGAAAGAATTAAAAAAACTTCCTTTTTTGCTGGCTGTAATTTGCTAGCAAGCGTTACAAAAATAGCCACAAAAGCTAGGTAAAATAATATAAACAAAAGAGCAAAAATATTACTTTTTGCGCTTAAATACTCGCTTGCTTCACTTGGTGTGGTCTCAATCACCGCTAAAAAGGCATCAGCCCCAAAAGCAGCGCCTGAGAAAGAAAAATAAATACTATAAATCAAAGCTGGCAAGCCCAAAATAGCGCAAATCACGCCTATAAGCACTTTAAAGCGGACAAAATAAACAAGCAAGAAAAATAAAAAGATTAAAAGCAGAATTTAAATGTGGAGTA
>CALEHZ010000390.1 GCA_937875715.1 uncultured Campylobacter sp.
ACAATTAAGCCAATTTTTAATAAAAATATAAATTCTAGAATTTAGCCTTAATTTTGCCAAGGGGTAGATAAATTTTTCCTCATTTTTTTTGCTTAAAAATAATAAAATTTTAAGCCCAAAAGTATTACAATTTCAGCCTTTTTTAGGCAAGAGGTTCTTGCATAACTTATACTTCAAGGTATTACCATGAAAATTTCTTACATCGGCATACTCTCAGGGCTTGCTCTGGGCGTTTTGGCGCCACTTCTTGTGTGGCAGGGCAATCCAGGCAATATGGGCATTTGCGCGGCGTGTTTTATCCGTGATACGAGCGGAGCCCTTGGCTTTCAAGGCGCACTGCAGTATATCCGCCCAGAGATCATCGGCATCGTGCTTGGCGCGTTTATTGCGGCGTTGTTTTTTGGCAAGTTTGAGCCTCGTGGCGGCTCAGCGCCTACTACACGCTTTTTCTTTGGTGTGTTTGCTATGCTTGGCGCACTTGTGTTTTTAGGCTGTCCGTGGCGTGCTTTGCTTCGTCTTGGAGCAGGGGATCTTAGCGCTATTGCTGGTATTTTGGGGCTTGTGGTTGGCGTTTTGGCTGGGCTTTTCGTTCAGTTTAAGACTGCTTTCACACTTGGGGCACAAAGAGCTCAAACAAAGGCTACTGGGCTACTTATACCTATTTTTGCCCTAGTGCTTTTGGCTCTTTTATTTTTGGGCTTAAACGGCTTTGAGTGGGTTAAGTTCTCAGCCAAAGGTCCTGCTAGCATGCACGCACCGCTTATTATCTCGCTCGTTGCTGGCCTCATCATCGGCGCAGTGTTTCAAAAAAGTGGTTTTTGCTCAGTAGGTGCTATCAAAACGCTAATCGTGGATAAAAACTCAGCCATGATGCAAGCAGTAATCGCCTTGCTAATTAGCACCGCGCTTGTAAATATCGCGCTTGGGCAATTTAACATCGGCTTTGAAAAGCAGCCAATAGCGCATAATGATATGCTTTGGAACTTCTTAGCTATGCTGCTTTGCGGGCTTTGCTTCACACTTGGCGGCGGCTGCCCTGGCAGACAGCTAATCAAAAGCGCAGAGGGCGACAATGACTCAGCGATTTTTGTCATGGGGCTAATCGCAGGTGCTGGAATCGCTCATAACTTTGGGGTAGCAGCAAGCCCAGCAGGAATAGGCGCAAACTCAGCTACTGCTGTGATCATAGGGCTAGTATTTTGCGTGCTTGTAGCGATTTTTAGTCGCAGAAGCACTGCTATGCAAGGCTAGATATTTTTTAAATTCTAGAATTTCGGCTTAATTGTAAAAAGTGGGTCTAAAATCTCACTTTTTACTTTTATCTTTCATTATTTTTTAGCATAAAATAATGTGAAATAAATTTCATTTGTTAATTTTAGTCTGCTATGAAGTTTAGTTTTTAAATGAGTAATTTAATCCTTCAAAGCATTGTTAGTTTAAAGCTTTACTGCTTTCATTTATGCTTTTTTCATTTAACAAATTTTATGCTTTTTTAGCCAAATTTCAAGCT
>CALEHZ010000391.1 GCA_937875715.1 uncultured Campylobacter sp.
AAATAATTCTTGAAACTGTTTCTCCAGTTGGATGAGTATCAATATAAGAGAGCGGTAAAATTTCAAGTTTATTAAATGCATCTTGTCTTATATCTTTAACTATATTATAAGTCATTCTATTGTTTATAATAGTCATAAGCCACTGAGATATTGTAAGTATTACAACTGCGACTAATCCTTTTATAATATTTGGAATAAGCAAGTCGAAACTTACAATTCCATTTTCAGAAATACAATCTATTGCTTTTCCAACTATTAAAGGAATAAATAAAGTCATTAAAACACTGACGATTCCAAGAGCAAGCGAGAGAAGAAGTAAGAATTTATATTTAGAAATATACTTAATAATTCTCTTAATAGTGCCTTTAGAAAATTTAAGCTTTTTTTTAAGCTGAATTTTTTAAAATTTCAAGTTTTTATAAAATTCAAAAAGTTTGAATTTTTTGGATTATTAAAACTGTAGCGAGTTTGAATTTTCTGAATTTTCTGAAACTTGAATTTTCTGAAACTTGAATTTTCAGAAAATTCAAAACTCGCCAGTGTTTTAGAAAATTCAAACTTTATTTAAAGTGTCTAAAATGAAATTTTTACTTTTAATTATCTTTATTTCATCGTTTGTTAAGGCTGAAAGTTTGGAGCTGATTGCTGAGATTAGAGGAAAAATGATGACTTCGCCAAAATCAGCGATTTTCAGCCACGATGGCAAAAAAATCTATATAAACGCGTTAGAGAGCTTTCAAACCATCGTTATAAATACATTAGGGCTTGATTTAAACACCACGATTTTACATAAATTTGATGCCAAAAATCAAACGCTTTTCAAAGATAATGAGAGTAGCACAGATGATGATATATTCATCACAAAAGCAAAAAATCCAAATTATTTTAGTGGCAAGCCAGTTGAGTTTGCCACCAGTCACGGCGGACGCTATCTTTACGCAAGCTATTATCGTCGCTCATACGACCAAAACGCCACCAGTCCATCAGCCCTCGCTGTAATCGATACTAAAAGCGATGAAATCGTTCGCGTAATTCCCACCTGCCCACTGCCAAAAAGTCTTGCCGTCTCGCAGCAAAGTAAAAAACTAGCCGTGATTTGCTGGGGCGATAATAGCGTGAGAATTTTAGACATTAGCAGTGAGAACCCTTTTGATTTTAGCTACGAAAAAGTGCTAAGAGCTGGCAAAAAGCCAAATTTAACCGCACTTGGCGGCGATAGAGATAAAAACTGCTCAATGTGTCTTAGAGGTGGTGCTTTTAGCGCTGATGGGCATTATCTTTTTGTAGGCATTATGAAAGGCGGCGGCATGGCTGTTTTTGATGTATTTGAGGGCAGATTGCTAGGGATTTTCAAAGGCGTACCACCCACGCCACGCCACATCATAAGAGACGAAAACTCGCTTTTTGTAAGCTCATCGTATAGCGG
>CALEHZ010000392.1 GCA_937875715.1 uncultured Campylobacter sp.
AAGCTAGAAAAGCTAAAAAATGATAGCAAATAATTTTAAAAAATTCAGCCGCAGTTTAAACGGCTGTGAATTTTCTAAGGCTAAATTTTTAGAAAATTCAGTCGCAGTTTTTATAAAATTCAAAAGTGAATTTTATAAAAACATTTAATTTAGCCAATTTTTAAAATCACTTATAAACTCATCAATAGTCTCTTTTCTTACATGCGGCATTACGACTATATGAGCTAGCGCGCCGCCAAGCCTTTCATCAAAATCAGGCGCAAGTCCGTATTTGTGCATAATGCTAGTGTGCGGACGAGAAAAATACACGGTATTTGAGTGCGGCAAAAGCCAGGCTTTTACGCCCAAATCATCAAGGCGAGATTTCAAATATACTGCGTTTTCAAGCATTTTTTCAGTTTGTTCTTTGTAGCCAGAAATACCATAATGATTGATTAGCCAGTATAATTTAAGCGGACTTAGCGCCGAGCGAGAACAGCTAATCATCGGCATATTGCCGTTTAGATAAGTAACCTCAAAGGCCTTTTGCTTCTCTAGCACACTTTTTGGGCACAAAAACACGCCACAAGGCTCATCAACGCCAAAAAATTTATGTCCGCTAATAGCAATAGAATCATAGCCGTATTCGTCTTTTAGCACGATATCGCCGTGTTTATCAAAGATCAAATATCCGCCAAATAGCGCAGCATCAGCGTGGCGATACACAGCTGGAGGATTTTTTCTAGCGATTATTTCATTTATCACCTTGCCATCATCTATCGCACCCTTAAATGTAGTTCCTAGCGCAAATACAACAAGCGCTGGTCTACTAGCATCAAGCTTCTTTTCAAAGTCTTTTGGCGACATATGACCTTCTTCATCAGAGTCAATAAAACAAAGCTCAATGCCTTGTAAGTCCGCTAGGCGTGCGTTTGAGTAGTGAGCTTCTTTGCTTACATACATTATTGGCTTGCCTTTTTTCTTTAAAATTGTATTGCCAAAGTAGATTCCGTGGTTGTTTCCATCTGTTCCGCTATTTGTTACAAGCCCCCAAGCATCCTTAACATCAAAGCCAAAAAGCGGAGCAAAAAATTTAATTACCTCACGCTCAACATCAAAAGTCGGCATTATATGATCTTCTGGCTTAAACGCATCACCAACATTATCCATCATAGATTCACAAGCCTTGGTTTGTATCATCCATTCATAAAAGCCTTTTAAAGGCGCACCTTGCGTAACCGGATAACCGATTTTATTATATTTATTTAGCAGCTTTTTAGCCATTTCATCCATTAGTGTATCTGGCATTTTGTTTCTCATTTTTTCTCCTTTTGAAGTGATTATTTAAACATTTCATAAAGCCAAAAAATAATTGGCACATTGATAAAAGTAAAGCAAACACCAAGCGCTACGCTACTTATTGCTAAGTTTGTATCAAGCTTAGCCTTTAAAATCATCGCAGATGCTAGCACCATCGGTGGCATCGCAGAGCCGATTAAGCCTACCATGTAGCTTGGACTTGCTTGAATACCAAAAAGCAAGGCAATACCAACATAAATAAGTGGCGAAATAATCATACCTAAAAATAGTACCAAAGCCGTGCTTTTTACACAAGATCTTACAGAGCCAAAACCAAGTCCCAAACCAATGGCAAAAAGTGCTACTGGCACCATCGCCCCAGCCAAGAGCCTAATAGGCGCAAAAATGAGTTCTGGCAGCTCCACGCATTTTGCTAAAATTCCACCAACCAAGGCTAGAAAAGGCGGAAATTTCATCACTTTAAATACATTGCCAATTAGTGTAGTTTTATTTGGCACCGCATAGCTTAAAACCATAGGTGAAAGAATAGCAGCTGGCAAGCAAGTAACGATTTGGTCATAAATTATAACCTCATTTGCGATGTCTTCGCCAAAATATCCTGTAAGTATCGGTAAGCCTACAAATAAAGTATTTCCAAGTAAAACCAAAAGTGCCATGCTAGCTGTAGTTGCCTTAGAAAATTTAAATAAAATTCCCAAAGCAAAAGCTAAAAACATAACCGCTAAATTGCTAGCAAATGAGGTTATAATAACGCTAAAAAGATGCAAATCTATATTTACATGATAAATTTTATCAAATATCATAGCAGGAATTGCAAAAATCACCACAAAATCTACAAAGATAATAAGCTGAGATTGCGGAATTACCTTTGTTCTTTTGGCGATATAGCCAGTTGCTAGCATAAAAAATATAGACAATAACGAAAGCATATGACTCCAAAAAATTCAAAAAAAATAGCTCAAATTATAGCACACTTTTAACCCTTTATTAACAAAATTAAAGTAATATTTCGTAACTTTTTAAAAAAGGTGAGCAATGAAGAAAAAAATCATTATTTTAGGAATTATTATTTTAGTTGGCGGCTTTATAGCTTATAAAATTTTTAGCCCAAAAGAAAATACAAACTCACTTATAACCACTACTGTTAAAACTGCTCCGCTTGTATGGGGCGTGGATGCTACAGGCGAGGTTTTTGCCCAAAATCTAGTAGATGTAGGAACAAGAGCCACCGGACAAATCAAAGAATTGTATGTAAAAGTAGGCGATCATGTAAAAGTAGGCGATAAAATCGCTCAAATCGATGATAAAATTCAAAGAAATACTCTAGCACAAAGAGAAAGCGAGCTTTTGAGCTTAAAGGCAAAATTAAACTCAGCTAAAGTAGCACTTGATATCGCAAAATCGCAGTATAATAGAGAATTAGCATTAGCTAAAAATAATGCTACCTCAAAAGAAAATCTAGAAAATTTTAAAAACGCTATGGCAAGTGCGGATGCAAATCTAAAAACCATTGAAGCAAGTATCGCTCAAAGCGAAATTTCCATTGGCACAGCAAAGGAAGATTTAAGCTATACTAACATTATAGCGCCTTTTGAAGGCACTGTGGTCTCAGTGCCAGTTGAAGTAGGGCAGACACTAAATGCTGTTCAATCAGCCCCAACTGTGGCACAAATCGCTGATTTAAGCAAAATGGAAGTAAAAATGGAGGTTAGCGAAGCTGATGTAGGAAATGTAAAAGTCGGCGATGAAGTAGAATACAGCATTTTAAGCAATATAAATAAAAAATATAAAGCCAAAGTAAGCTCGATTGACCCTGGTCTTACTTCGCTAAGTGATGGCAGATATGCTACAAATCAAAGCTCGGCTAGTGTTACAAAATCAGCTGTTTATTACTATGTAAAAATGCTTGTAGATAATGATGACAACATACTTAGAATTGGTATGACAACACAAAATAGAATAATTATCAAAAAACTTGACAAAGCACTTCAAATATCGTTAGCTTCGATAAAAAATGATAATGAAGGCACATATGTTTTACTAAAAAAAGATGATCAAATCGTAAAACAAAGAATAAAAATTGGTATCCAAACAAACGCCGCAGCGCAAATCTTAGAAGGCTTAAAAGAAGGTGATGTCGTAGTTAGCTCGCAAATGAGCCAAGAAGAAATAGATAAAATCATCGCAAGCAGAAAAGCAAGATTTCACTAATGTTTAATAAGTGAATTTTATAAAATTCAGCTTGATTTCATAAAATTCAGGCCGAATTTTATAAGTGAATTTTATGAAAAAGATAAAAAAATGATAAAACTAGAAAATGTAAATAAAGTTTTTGCTAACGGCACAGAAGAAATGCTAGCCTTAAAAGGCATAAACTTACATATCGCAAAAGGTGAATTTATCGCTATTGTAGGACAAAGCGGTAGCGGAAAATCAACACTTATGAATATAATTGGCTGCTTGGATACATTAAGTAGCGGTAAATACGAGCTTGATGGGCGTAATATCAGCAATTTTAGCAAAGATGAGCTAAGCGGCTTACGGCTTAAAAAATTCGGCTTTATTTTTCAACGCTACAATCTAATTAACGCAGACACTGCTAAAAACAATGTCTCCTTGCCTGGCATCTACGCTTGCATTTCGCAGGAACAAAGAAACAAAAGAGCCTTAGAGCTTTTGGCAAAATTAGGCTTAGACAATAAAGCCGACCAGCGCCCAAACACGCTAAGTGGTGGTCAGCAACAGCGTGTGAGCATAGCAAGGGCTTTAATGAATGGTGGCGAGATTTTGCTTTGTGATGAGCCAACTGGTGCGCTTGATAGTGCTAGTGGGCAAATGGTGATGGAAATAATCAAAGATCTACACGAACAAGGTCACACAATCATCATGGTAACGCACGATAAGCAAATCGCAAGCTGGGCAAATCGTGTAATTGAAATAAAAGATGGAGAGATTATCAGCGATACAAGCAAGGACGAAAGGCAAAATTTAGCCACTTTACAAAAAACAGAAATTGCCAAGCACAGCAGCTTAGAAATAGCAAAAGATAGGTTTTTTGAAAGCCTTGCTATGAGCATTGAGTCTATTAAAGCGCATAAACTTCGTTCGTTTTTAACCATGCTTGGAATCATCATCGGCATCACTTCTGTAATCTGCGTGGTGGCTTTGGCAAAAGGTAGCCAAGAGCAAATCATCAAATCAATCAATAAAATGGGCACAAGCACAATACACATAAATCCCGGTCGTGGTCCAGGCGATAGAAACTCAGCTAAGGTTAAGCGCTTTACTGTTGAAGATGCAAAAATGCTAGAAAGACTCGATTTTATCGACTTTGCATCGCCTATAATGAGCGCTAGCAGCGAGCTAATATACTCAAATCTTTCAAGCAGCGCAAACGCAAGAGCTGGAAATGAGTATATTTTACAAATCTCAGGTGTGGAGCTAAAAGCTGGAAGAAATTTTAATTCGCACGATATAGACTCTTCTGCTTCTGTGATGATAATAGATGAAAACACTCAAAAAGAATTTTTTGCTGGCCAAGACCCTGTGGGTAAAACCATACTTTTTAACAAGCAGCCTTTTGAAATAATTGGCATTTCAAAAAAAGAAGAAGGTCCATTTAGCGATAGCACTTTGAGCGTTTATATGCCTTATACCACGCTTATGAATAAGCTAACTGGTGATTATAACCTGCGCCAAATCATCGTTAGTATAAATAATAGCACAAATAGCCAGCTAGCAGAACAGACAATTAGCGATATTTTACAAGTAAGAAGGCGCGCAAAAGACTTTCATATGCGAAATAGCGATACGATTATGCAAACCATAAAAGCCACCACCGATGCTATGAGCCTTTTAATTAGCGGAATTGCGCTTATTTCGCTGCTTGTAGGTGGAATTGGCGTGATGAATATCATGCTTGTAAGCGTAACTGAAAGAACAAGAGAAATCGGCATTCGCATGGCAATCGGCGCTAAAAGTAGCGATATCATGCTACAATTTTTGATTGAAGCGATTTTGCTTTGTGCCTTAGGCGGCTGTATAGGCGTATTTTTAGCCTTTTTCTTAGGCGAGATTTTTAATCTTATAATGACTGATATGCAGATGATTTTTTCAACCACATCAGTTTTCATCGCCTTTGGAATCTCAAGCATTATAGGAATTATCTTTGGCTATATGCCAGCTAAAAGCGCTAGCAATCTAAATCCAATCGATGCCTTACAAAGAGAATAAAAATTTAGAAGGAAAAGTCGTGAATACAAAATATAAAAAATTTCTTTTTATATGTTTTTTTGTTTTTATTTTATCTTCGTTTTTATATTATATTTTTGTTATAAACTTAATCTGGCTTGGAAGCCAAAGCACAAGCTTAACTTGGTATTATAAAACTTTTCTTTTAAAAACCCACAAAGCAGGCTCTATAATCATAGATAGTGGCTCTAACTCATATCACGGAATAAAATCAAGTTTAATAGAAAAAGAATTTAACAAAACAACCATAAATGTAGCAGATAGCGTTGTTGTTCCGTTGTTTGCAAAACTTGCTAGATTAGAAAAAACCGTAAAAAGAGGTGATATTTTAATACTGCCTTTTGAATACTCTGCTTTAATAGACCAAGATGCTATTGAGTGGCAGTTTGCAGCCGGTGTTTTTTTTGATTTTAGTTATTACTTTGAGTTTTTAAGTCTTAAAGACAAAATAAAAATAATTTCTCATGTACCTTTTCATACTTTAATAAAAGTTATAAAATCTATAAAAAAAGGCTATAAAGATGAAAATTATCACAAAGAAAATATAAATATACTTTATGCTTTAGCAAATCAAGAAAAGATAGAAAATGATAAAATTAGCGACGCTTTTTTAAAGCAAGCTATTTCTAGTAAACTTATTACTTATAATGGTGATTTTGGGATTGTTGCTAAGCCTGTACCATATCCGCCAGCTGCAGCAAAGCATTGTTTTGATAATTGCAGCATTTGTACTTATTCTATGGCATATGCAAATGCTAAATTTAACAGATACCCTATAAAAAATTTTTTAGATAAAATGAACAAAATTGGAGTAAAGGTAATTTTTACCTATCCTAGCGTGGCTGGGAAAAATTGTTATGATTTTACAAATGAAACACTAAAAAATAGCTTCAATAATCTTATGAGTGAGTTTAAAAATGAAATACAACAACAAGGAGCGCTATTTATAGCAAATAGCCATGAAGAATCATATTTTGATGAAAAATACATATACGACACCACTTATCACTTAGATCAAGAAGGAAAAATCATAAGAACATTAAGACTAATCGATCACTTAAAGAAAATTTTATAAAATTCACTTTTATAAAATTCGGCTGAATTTTATAAAATTATTTGAATTTTATGAATTTTATAAAATTCATGGTTTAGCAACACTGCGCCGATTTGAATT
>CALEHZ010000393.1 GCA_937875715.1 uncultured Campylobacter sp.
CATAGCTACTTACACTGCTGCTTATGGCGAGCCAAGTCCAGCACCAGCACAAAGCTACACACCTAGCCAAAGTGATTACACACCAAACTATGATCCAACACCTACACCTACGCCAACTCCTACGCCAACACCTACGCCGACACCAAAGCCTGAGCCAAAAATAGTACTTAGTTATGATGGTGCCAGCACAGAACTGGATCTAAGCAGTGGTGAGTATAATAATGTAAATTTTACAAAAGATACTGATAAACTCATCGTAAATGGCATTAGCGGTGATTTAGAAGTTTCAAGCGGAAGCAATACTATAGACGCATTTATCACTACAAAAGATGGCTCAGTAATAAAAGAAGCTAGTGCAAGCGGCAATATAAAAGTATATCTAGGTGGTAGTGTGGATACTAGCATTAAAGCTAATGATGTAGAACTAGATTTCAAAGCTGTAGACAATGATTCCATTGCTAGTGGCGTAAATAGCATTATTGCTAATACTACTGGTAAAATTACCATAAAAAATGCTAGTTTATTTGGCAATAATTTAAAACTAGATTTAAGCAAAATTTCTACTGATGTTTCTATTTATGATGCACTTACAGGCACTATTGATTTAACTAAACTATTTAACGCTCAAGCTGATGATAAAATTTCTCTAAATGCAGCAGTAAATACATCGCCTACAACTATCACATTAACAAGTGCTAGTGAGATCATAGCTATAGGTTCCGATAAAGGCAGCGATACCAACGCTCTTAGTATTAGTGGCTTTGATGCTACAAATGACAAAATAGACTTAAGTGCCATTAAAGCTGGTAATGGCTCAGAGTGGATAGAAATTCCTGAGTATAAAGCAAAAATTGAAAGTGATAAAGTTTATTTTTATTATGACACTTTTGGCCTAGAAGATGCTAGTAGTATAAATCGTGATTATTTTGTAAATGCGATTGTAGATTTAACTGATCCAAAGCCTGTAACAGCAGCCACAATAGCTGTTGCACATACAAATGGCGTAGTAGTGTATAAGTATGAATATGAAGTTACAAAACCTTTCGTCGTAACTAAACTAATTGATCTTGTTGGTGTAGGTAATACACTAGACGAAGTTAAAGCTTCGTTAATTATCTAGGACTTTTAGTAAAAAAAAGCGCAAAATATATTACATTGACTTGTTGAATTTTATAGAATTTGCTATTTGCATCATTGCGATAGAGTAAGTCTTTTAGCAAAGGGCTGAAGTAGGCATTTTTATAAAATTCAGCCTTGCTGCAGTTAAAAAGCTAAAAAATTTAGAAGTTAAAAGCCTTGAATTTTATAAAATTCAAAGCTTTTATAAAATGATTACTGAACTTTTCTAATAGATTTTACATCTACTTGATTTTTGCGGTAGATTTCAGCATCAACCTCGCCGTAGATCTCTACTACATCATTTGGACCTACACTCACGCCATACCACTCATCATCGTCGATTTCTACTATTATCGTGCCGGTGGCATCTCTAAACTCGTATTTTTCGTGCGCTACTTGGCGTAAAATATTGCCTTTTAAAGTAACCATCGTATCATCCCAGGCTTTTAGCGCTCCAGCTACTGTGTTTGCGCCAGCAGCTTGTGGTCCTGTAAAGCCACCATAACCGCCTTGAGCGTTATTTGTGCCGCCTTGAAAACCTGCACCAAAAAGACTAAGTGCCAAAACTGTGCTTAAAACGACTTTTTTCATTTTTCATCCTTTTTAAAAAAATTTAGCGAATTATAAAAGCTATTTGTTAAAATTGTGTTAAATCATAAAAAAATTTTAAAAAATTCATTTGCTTTTTCGTCAAAAACCTTGCCTTTTAAATGTGCTTTACAAAACTCTACGATTAAAGCATGAAAATGCGCACATTTTAGCTCATCGCTAAGACCATTTTCTAGTTCTAAAGCACTCTGTAAAAACTCTCTAGCCTCTTCGTAATCCTCAAACTCATAATTAAGCGCAAAAAGCAAAGAATAAGTGTATTTATCATAAACCATATAAGCACGCTTGCAAGCATAGCAAAGCACGCTATATACGCTTTCTAAGCCCATACCTTTGCGTGAAATTAGCCACTCTTTGCTTACATTTTCTTTAAAGTTTTCAAAATCACCAAAATCAGCGCAAATACCCTTACAAAGCTCATTTAGACGCTTTGCTTTTGTGTTGTAAAATCCAGCAGGTTTAATCAAAATAGCTAGTTCATTTGCGGGAATTTTTGTAATATCACACAAGGATTTTATACCTGAATTTTCTAGATTTTGCCTAGCTTTAAAGGCATTTTCAAACTTTGTATTTTGAGCTAAAATGCTATCAATCACCACCCAAAACGAGCCATAAGCCGGCCACCAAGTGCGTGGATCTATCTTTATTTCATTGCTTAATGCTTTGTATAAATCACTAGCTCTCATAAAATTCCGCCATAATTTGCGTATAATTGCCTTGCGGTGCGTGGGCTTTTTATGCCTTTTTGGCTCACAAAAGAACGAGCCAAATTTTCTAGTTTTGCCTTACGAGAAGCTTCCCAATTTTGCGAATTAAAAAGCTCTTCGCAAAGCGCTAAATATTCCTTAAAATCAAGCTCATAAAAGCTAATTTGAAGTCCAAAACGATCAGCTAGGCTTAAATTATCTCTTTGATTTTCTTTTTGGATTAAAAAATTCTCATCGTTTTTTTCATCTTTTAGTAGATGACGGCGGTTTGAAGTGGCGTAAAATAAAGCATTTTTAGGCGCTTTTTCAATGCTGCCTTCAAGCAAGCGTTTTAGCTCGCTAACATCGGTATTCACGCTCTCAAAGCTAAAATCATCACAAAAAATAATAAATTTGAATTTTCTGGCTTTTCGCACCTCGCAAAGCACGCTATAAAGAGCGTTTAGCTCATATTTTGGCATTTCAATGAGGCGCAAGCCTTTATCCATATATTTACAAAAAACAGCCCTTGCAAGGCTTGATTTGCCACAGCCCATCTCACCCCACAAAAGTGCGTGATTTGCGCCCTTATTAGCTAAAAAATTCTTTGTATTTTCTTTTAGAAGTTTTTTTTGCTCACTTATGCCAAAAAGGCTTTTTAAGCTCGTAATTTCAAGCTCTTTAACAGGCTTTAGCTCGCCATTTCTAACAATTGCGGCCTTTATTTTTCCCCAATTCATCTAAGCCCTTTAAAATATTCCGCTTGGATCGATTTTAATGGCACCATTTGCTACATACGCGCTATTTCCTTTATTTTGAGTGTCACTAAAAGCTGAATTTTGCGTATTTGAATTTTTTAAATCTTGTGAATTTTTTGAATTTTGTGTGCCGAAATTTTGCTCGGCTTCTTTTGCCCCAGCTGCTTTTTGCTCATTAGTCATTTGAGCCATTTTTTCAGCCATTATTTGAGATCTAGCACTCATTTCCATGCTAGCTGCTTGAGCAGCTACTTTTAGATCTTGTGGGCTTGGATCACTTGGAGCTAGTGCAGCACGGCGAATTTGCTGTGCTTTGGCTAATGTCTCTTGTGGAGTATTTCCCTCGCCTGTAGCGATACCAACCTCGCCAGCTACAGCATACATTTTATTATCTGGGCCTTTTTCATAAGTAAAGCTAGCAGGACTAGTAAGCCCACCTCCAGCGCCCATATGAGCTGCCTCGTGTGCGCGTACATGGGCATCTGTGGCTACTAGCTCGGCTACTACTTGTTGTTCTTCTGGGCTTAGTTCTTGTGTGGTTTTTGTGCCCTTGTTTTCTTCATTTTTATTTGTGGTATCGTTTGTATTATTGTCTGTATTTTGTCCACTTACGCTTTGAGTGCTTGAATTTTCTAGATTTAGGCTTTCTTGTTCGTTTGGCGCAGTATTTTGGGTGTAAGTATTTTGATATCCGTAATTAACACTTGAGATTTGCATTTTTAACTCCTTTTTAAATGCTCAAAAATCGCAGATATTATATCATCTTCGTCCTTGCTTTTTGCTTTTATTTGAATTTTTTCTCCATTTATTTTTGTAAAACTAATATTTTGTAAATAGCTATCAATACCCTTTATTCCAGCATTTTTAGCCATAATTTTAATTACAATTAAATCCAAAAATTGCTTTGTATAAGTGTCTAATTTGCCAAATCTATCTTCGATTTCAGCGCCTATTTCATAGACTTGTTCTGTTTTAGCGCATAAACTAAGCCTGCGGTAAAGCTCTAATCGCAGTCTATCTTCGCTTATGAGCTCATTATTTATAAAAGCATTTATATTTATGCGAATTTCCACGCTTTCTTGCTCTTTTTGTTCGCTATTATTTTTTAGTGCTAGGCAGCGATTTATTTCACTCTCTAGCATTTTTAGATACAGCGAGTAGCCAATTGCTTCAATATGTCCGCTTTGTGCCTCTCCAAGTATATTTCCGCCACCTCTGATTTCTAAATCATGTCTAGCTAGAACCGCCCCAGAGCCCAAAAATGAATTGCTCTCTAGTGCCAGCAGTCTTTTTGTGGCATCCGTGCTTAAAGCAGCATCTTGGCTAACTAAAAAATAGCAATATCCCTGCGTTTTGCTTCGTCCTACTCTGCCTCTTAACTGGTGTAAATCAGCAATGCCAAATTTATTTGCATTATCTACAAAAATCGTATTTGCATTTGGCAGATGAATGCCGCTTTCAACTATACTTGTACAAAGCAGCAAATCATACTCACCATTAGCAAACTTCATTATTTCATCTTCACTGGTTTTTGCATCGATTTTGCCGTGTAAAACTAGGATTTTTAAAGTAGGCACGATCGCTAGAAGCTCACGCTTAATTCGCTCTAAATTAGCAATTAAATTATGCACATAAAAAATTTGCCCTTTGCGTCTTAGCTCACGCATAATTGCTTCTTTTATCACATTTTCATCCCACTTTTTAGCAAAAGTTCTAACGCTCAGGCGATCAAGTGGTGGCGTAGTAAGGCCAGAATATGATTTTACCGAGCTTAAAGCCATGTTTAATGAGCGTGGAATTGGCGTAGCACTCATGCTTAAAATATGCGAGTTTGCGCTGATTTCTTTTAATTTTTCCTTTTGTTTGACGCCAAATTTATGCTCTTCATCAATTACGATTAGTCCTAAATTTTCTGCCTTTAAGCCTAAAAGTGCGTGAGTGCCGACAACGACTACATTTTGCCCATTTTCTAGCGCTTTTTTGGCTTCATTTTTTTGCGCAGTGCTAGAAAATCTATCAAGCCTAAAAACTTTTATATCAAAAGGGGCAAAACGCTCTTTTAACGTGTTAAAATGCTGCATACAAAGCAAGGTCGTAGGCACGAAAAATAGTGCTGCGTGCCCTGCTTTAACGCACAAAAATATAGCATTCATCGCAACTTCTGTTTTACCAAAGCCTACATCGCCACTAAGCAGCCTATCCATCACTTTGCCGCTTGCTAAATCCTTTTTTATCTCATTTGTAGCGTTTTGCTGGTCGTCTGTGTAGGCAAATCCAGCACTTTTTATAAAATTCTCATAATCATCGTAATTTGTAAATTTCAGTGCTTTTACTAGCTCACGCTTGGCAGCAAGGGCAATTATGGCATTTGCGATTACAAAAAGCTTTTCTTTTACCTTTTCTTTGATTTTAGAAAATGTGCTTTTTCCAAGCTTATCAAGGCTGGCAATAGACCCAGAACTAGCGATATAGCGGTCAATACAAGCTAAATTTGAAGTAGGGATTAAAAGTCTATCGCCGCCAAGATAAGTTGGCACCACAAACTCTTGCATCACGCCAAGTGCAGGGGCTCGCTCAAGCCCAGAAAATTTGCCAATTCCATGTATTTCATGGACGACTAAATCACCAATTTTTAGCTCATCAATTATAATGCTTGCTTTTTTGGCTCTGCTTTGAGCGCTGCTTTTGTTTAGTGAGACGATTATTTCATCATCACTGATGATATTTAAAATTAAATTTGAGTTTATAAAAGTTATATTTTTTTTAGCCTCTAAGCCAAGTGCTCTAATTTGGCTTTCATTTGAGCTAAAAAGCGTGATTTTACGCTCTGAGTGATAAGAAAAAAAGCTTTCGTTTATAACAGCTGTGTCGATATCTCTGTAAATTTTTGGCTCAGAGATTTCATCAAAATTAGCAAATTTTAAAAAATTGGCTTCTTCAAGCCCAGCTAGAATTTTCTTACTTTCTAAAATACAATCAAACTCTTTTGTAAAATCAATCAAATCATCAATATACCATAGTCCAAAGGCATTTATGCTGTTTTCAATACTATCTGTTTTGATATTAGCGATTTTTTCGTTAATTTTCTCAAAATCATTTTGATTTAGACCTGCTAAAAATGGCGTAATCAAAATGCTTTGAAGCTCGTAATTTTCGCTTTTTTGCGTGTTTATATCAAAAAATTTAATGCTTTCAATTTTATCAAAATCAAGCACAATTCTAACAGGCTTTAAGCTTGCAACATCGAAAATATCAATCACTTCGCCATGAAAACTAGCCTCAGCCTTATCTTCGATTATATCAACTAAATTGTAGCCAAAGTGGATTAAGCTATTTTTAAGCTCGCTAAGATTTAAATTCTGCCCAATTTTTAGCTCCATTTGCTTTAAATGCTCTTTATTTGGCAGTTTGCAAAGCATGGTGCTAAGCGGAGATAAAATAATTTTTTTTGAATTTTTTGAATTATAAAATTTACTTAAAACTTCGCTGATTTTAAATAGCTCAGCACAAAACGCCCTTAAATCATCGCCACGCTGAGCCACAAAATCAGGCAAAACAAAGCATTCATAGCCCAAATGCTCACAAGCACCGCTTGCTATATTTGCCTCTTTAAAATTCTCAAAGATTATAATGTTAGGCGCTTTTTTTACGCCTTTTAAATACTCATAAATTTTTGCTTGCATTGTAAAATCTAGTTTTCATAAAATTCAAAAAATTCAATCCAAAAAATTTATAAAATTCATAAAATTCAAGCACTTTTAAGCATTTGAATTTTATGCTTT
>CALEHZ010000394.1 GCA_937875715.1 uncultured Campylobacter sp.
ATTTGGGCTTCTTTTTCGTGGTTTTTGGCATTTAGCACAGAGTGAGCGATTTTTTCTTTTACTAGAAGTTCGTGTAGAATTTCGCTTTTTTCAATGCTAGCAGTTCCTACAAGCACCGGCTGACCTTTTTTATTTGCCGCTTTTATCTCATCAATTACAGCTTTAAATTTTTCTTTTTCAGTTTTGTAGATAACATCGTTTTTATCAGCCCTGCGAATAGGCAGATTTGTAGGAATTGAGATTACATCAAGCTTGTAGATTTGATGAAACTCACTTGCTTCAGTTTGCGCTGTGCCTGTCATTCCAGCTAGTTTGTCATAAAGTCTAAAATAGTTTTGGAAGGTAATATCAGCTAGCGTTTGGCTCTCTTCTTGGATTTTTACGCCTTCTTTGGCTTCTAGGGCTTGATGAAGTCCTTCGCTAAATCTACGCCCTTCGCTAAGGCGTCCGGTAAACTCATCTACAATTACGATTTGTCCATCACGAACCACATACTGAACATCTTTTTCAAACAAATTATGCGCTTTTAAAGCTTGGTCTAAATAGTGGCTAAGTGCGGCGTTTTCAAGGCTATAAAGGTTATCTACGCCAAAGAGTTTTTCAGCCTTTTCAATTCCAGCTTCTGTTATCATTATATTTCTATTTTTCTCATCAACTACAAAATCGCCTGTTGGCTTTGCATTTGGGTCAGTGAGAGATTTTTCTGGCATCTGCCCACGAGTTAGCGCTTTTGCTACTTCATTTGCTTTTATATATCCATCAAGTGTGCGATTTGTAGGTCCTGAGATGATTAGCGGCGTTCTTGCCTCATCGATCAAAATGCTATCGACCTCATCTACAATTACAAAATTATGCCCTCTTTGAACCTTACTAGCATAATCAAAACACATATTATCACGCAAATAATCAAAACCAAACTCATTATTTGTGCCATAAGTAATATCACAAGCATAAGCTTCTTTGCGTTTTGTATCATCGCGCTCAGTGCTTAGCACCACGCCTACGCTAAGACCTAAAAAGTTATAGATTTGCCCCATTTGCTCGGCATCACGCTTAGCTAGGTAGTCATTTACCGTTACAACATGGACGCCTTTGCCACTAAGCGCATTTAAAACCACCGGCAAAGTAGCTACTAGCGTTTTTCCCTCGCCTGTTTTCATCTCAGCGATTTTGCCATCATTTAGCACCATTCCACCTATTAGCTGGACATCAAAATGACGCATATTTAGCACACGCTTACTAGCTTCTCTAACTATCGCAAAAACATCATTTAAAGCATCTTTTAAGCTTAATTTTTCTTCGTGGATTAAAGTGCGAATTTCATCAAATCTAGCTTGTAAATCGCTATCTGTAAGCTTGCTATAATGATCTTCAAGCAGATTTATAGCAGAGACTAATTTGCGGTATTTTTTGACTTCTTTGTCATTTTTTGTCCCAAAAATTTTAGCAAGTGTTTTTAGCATAATTTTCCTTTTTTTGCGTGATTAAAACCCGCAATTTTAGCCAAAATGTCTTTAATTTTAGCTTTTAATTGTATAATAACAAAAACTTTTTTTAGGAAAAACGATGAAAAAACTTCTTTTTAGTGCCTTTTGCGTAGTGCTTTTAGGCGCAAATAATTTAGAGTTTAAAACGCTCTCAAGTGATTTTTCTCAAAGTGTAAGCAGTAAAAATAAAACCATCACTTACACTGGCAGCTTTGTAGCAAATAGCAAAAACGGTGCCTTTTGGCATTATAAAAAGCCTGTTGAAAAATTCATTTATTTTAATGTAGGCAGAATTACGATAATTGAACCAAGCTTAGAACAAGCAATAATTACTGATTTAAAGGACACTCCAGACATTTCTGCGATTTTAAAAAACGCAAAAGAGACAAACAAAGACCGCTTTGAGTGCGACCTTGATGGCACTCACTACATCATCCGTGTGCGCTCTGGCGTGCCAGCACAGATAAACTACACTGACAAACTTGGCAATAATGTAACGATTTTGCTAAAAAATACACGCAAAAATGAGCCAATTAACGAAGGGCTCTTAGAGCCAAAAATTCCGCAAAATTACGATATTTTGAGTGAGTGAATTTTATAAAATTCAAGTTTATAAAATTCAAGTTTTGCGGCAGCGGCTGAATTTTATAAAAGTGAATTTTATAAAAGTGAATTTTATAAAAAGTGAATTTTATAAAAAGTGAATTTTATAAAATTCAAACAATAAATTCAAAGGAAAAAAATGAATATAGCTGAAATTTTAAAAATAGGCAAAATCAAGCCAAGTGATGAAAATATAGCACTTATACAAAGATTTTATGAGCCAATTTGCGCTTGGCTAAAAAGCCAAAAATTCAAAGCAAATTTCGCTGATTTTAGCCAAAGTGCAACCATAAATCTTGCCCAAAATATTGGGGTGGAACTTCCTCAAATTCCAAATATTCAAACAATTACCAACAGCAAGAATCCCAAAATTCAAAAAATTCAAGCACCAAAAGACCAGCTTTTCTTGGCTACAAAAGATGCTCAAAGGATTTATCCTAGCTATGCTAGTCTGCCTTATCCGCCGCTGCTAGACCCAGATATGATAAACTACGAAAATAGCGATATTAGAATGTGCTGGAACTTAAATATTCCGCTGCCGCCTTTTTATGATTTTGTGATTTTTGGTTCGCACGCAGCTAGCCTTCACTCAGGCGTGCCTGCTATGCTTTCTTTATGCGGTTGTGCCGCGGCTGGTAGGGCTGGAGAAAAAGAAAGTTTTCGCATTTATGAGCAGTTTTTTACCCAGCTAAAAGAGAAAAAAGCTCAAAATGACAATAAGCAAAAAATCGCCCTTATCATAAGCGACCTTGCCCTTGATGATGAAAATGACAAATTATATAGTTTAATTCCAGCAAATGATGCTCTGTGCGTAGTTCGTGATCCAATAAGTAATATAAAAGCCTTGTGCAATTTAGCCGAGCAAAAAGGCGAAGAAGCTGATTTTAGCGAGCTTGATGAAAATGATGAGATGGTAGCAAGGGCAAAAAGACGTGGAAAAAAATCTCTGTGCTTTACGCCTGATCGCGAGCCTAGCGAGATTTTGGGCGATTTATATAATTTTAAGGTTGGCGTAAATAAAGATGACAGGGCCGATTTGCCAAATGCTAGCGGCTGCGAGTTTTGGATGCGTGAGATTTATCAGTGTTTTCACAATGGAATTTTTGAAAGAATGCTAGTTAGAATAAAAAATATTTCATATTTACAAACCAGCGATTTTATCGGCGAAAGGGCGATAGAGGTATTAAAAGAGCTTGCTAAAAAATTCAATTTTGATGAACCTAAAAAAGAAGATGAGTGGCTATTTTACGAGCGTGTGAGTGATTATAAGAATTTTTTACCAGCGCCAATTATGCTAAATCCAAGTGCCATAAAAAGCTCAGAAAATAAAGCAAGTATCATTAGTAGCGATGAAATCATGCTTGTGTGGCTTAGCTCTCGTTTTAAAGCTGATAAAAACAAAGTAAATATCACTGAATTTTTTGATTTGCCAAGATTTTTTGTCGTTGAGGCTGAGAATGAAACGCAGGCTAGTCTGCTTTGTGAGGGCGAAAATTTAGCTATTTTGCGGCAGTTTTTGCCAAAACTAGTAAGCGCACTTGAGAAGCAAAGCAAAATAGAAAAAGCAAAGCACATAAAAGAAAGCGATATTTTAGAATATTTTGGCTCGCATTATGAAAGCGCTGAGCTTTTTGCTGGGCTTATGAGTCAGCATTTGCGTCCTTTAGGTGAGTGTGGCGCTGATATAAGCAGCTGGAAATACTATAATGAGTTTTGTGCTATGCTTGAGAGAATGCGAAAAGAGCACTCAAATAGTGATAGTGACGAGTATTGGCGCTACCGCCTAGTTAGAAAAAATGATGATAAAAGCTACGCATTTGCAAAATTTAGCAAAAAACAGCTAGAAGGCTTATAAAATTCAGCTTAATGGTAAAAAAGCGGGGAATAAATTCCTTGCTTTTTGCTTTGTTTTGCTTTGTTTTTTATTACAAAAGTAGTGATGAATCAAAAAAATTTAGCAGTGAATTTTATAAAATTCATAAAATTCTCTACTGCTGTCATTGCCTAATGTCAGTCATTGCGAAGTGGACAAAGTCTGCTTAAGCAATCCCAACACACACTGATAATTGA
>CALEHZ010000395.1 GCA_937875715.1 uncultured Campylobacter sp.
ATTTTAGAATTCTAACGCAAAATTCTAGAATTTTAAAACTAGAATTCTAGAATTCCGTCGTTTCAATTCACTTGGCGAAGCATCGTGAGCTTAATGTGGCGAAAGGTAGTAAGCACGAGCGAACGCGCACTGATGGTGCGTGGAGCGAAGTGCGAAACTAGCTTTCGTCGCACCCAGCGGGTTGCGAAGCAAAATAGCCCACGAGACAAGCCATAGGTAAAATTAAAAAGGATGTTTAAGTAAAATGATTAAAGCACTAGAAGGCAAAGTAACTCACAAAGAGCCCACTTACATTTGGTTAAAAACCGGTGGAATTAGCTATGGTGTGGCGGTTTCGCTTTTTACAGCTTCTAAGATTGAGCTTGGCGGCGTTTGTGAGCTTTTTATCACGCAGATTATCAAAGAAGATGCTGATTTGTTTTTTGGCTTTTTAGACACTAGCGAACAGCGAATTTTTGAGCTTATGCTTAAAGTTAGCGGAATAGGGCCAGCAACTGCGATGGCGGTGTGTTCTACGCTTGAACCAGACGCAGTTAGCAAGGCAGTAGCAAGTGGCGATATAAGCACATTTAAGCGTGTGCCAGGAATCGGCGAAAAGACCGCTAAACTGCTTTTAGCTCAGCTAAGTGATGCTAGTTTTCTAGCTACAAATAGCGCAAATCCGTGCGCAAATGAAGCTATTTTGGCACTTGAAAGCCTTGGCTTTAAGCGTGATGCTATTAGCGCAGCGCTTAGCAAATGTGCCTCAAACGATACTGTGAGCTTAATCAAAGAAGCTTTAAAAATTCTAAAAAAATAAGGAAAAAGATGAAATATGGAATAATTTTTGGTGCGCAAAGTTACGAGCACGAAATCAGCATAGTCTCAGCTGTGGTGATGAAAAAAGTTTTAAAAGCTGATTTAAGCTTTATTTTTGTAAGCGCCGAGCGTGAATTTTATGAAATTCCAAGCGAAAATATGAAAGCGATTTTTTTCTCATCTGGCAAGTATAAAAAATGCTCACGCCTAAATATCACGCAAGGTGGCTTTGGAAAGCATGGAATAATGGGCTTTAAAAAGCTTGATGTGGATTGCTATATCAATCTTGTTCATGGCATGGATGGCGAAGATGGCAAGCTTGCTGGAATTTTGGAATTCTATGGTGTAAAGTTTATTGGGCCGCGAATTGAAGGTTGCGCGATGAGCTTTAATAAAATTCTTACAAAAAAGCTTTGTGAGCTTTGCGAAGTGGCGACTTTGCCGTATCAAGCTATGAAAAAAAGCGATAATTTGGAGCTTTCTTTGCCTGTGATTTTAAAACCTGCTAGGCTTGGTTCTAGCATTGGCGTTGAGATTGTGCGTGAAAACTCGCAGCTTGAATACGCAAAAGATGTGGCTTTTGAGTTTGATGATGAGGTCTTGGCTGAGCCTTTTATAGAAGGAATTAGAGAGTTTAATCTAGCTGGTTTTAAAGCAGGCGATGAGTTTGTTTTTAGCATGGTTGAAGAACCTAGCAAAAAGGCGTTTTTGGACTTTGAGCAAAAATATTTAAGTTTTTCAGGCTCAGGGGCTTTAAAAGCCGATATTGATGAAAGTCTTGAAAATCAGCTAAAATCAGCGTTTAAGCGCATTTACGATGGCGGAAAATTCCATGGCGCTCTTATTCGCTGTGATTTTTTTGTGCTTGAGAATAAAGTGTATTTAAATGAAATAAACCCAAATCCAGGCTCTTTGGCAAACTATTTATTTGAGGACTTTACAGGTGTTTTGGAGCGCCTAGCAAACGCCTTGCCAAGTCCAAAAGAAATAAAAGTAGAATATAATTTTATCAATGAAATCAACGGCGCAAAAGGCAAAATGAGCTAGCTTTTAATTTTTTAAAGAGTGAATTTTTTAAAAAAGCTAAATTTTATAAAATTCAGCCGCAGTTTAGTGTCTGTGAATTTTCTAAAAAAGTGAATTTTATAAAATTCAACCCTGACGCAGTTTAAGCAGCCGTGAATTTTTTAAAAAAGCTAAA
>CALEHZ010000396.1 GCA_937875715.1 uncultured Campylobacter sp.
TGCGTGAATATTTTGAGCGTGGGGAAAAGGCTGGGAGAATTTTTTTAGGACTTAAAGATAAATATGATTTGGATGAATTAAACGCTTATATCAAGCCTGAGCGTGATTTACAATTTACTTATCTTGGCATTAAAACACTTTATGATAGATATTTGATCAAAAATAGCAAAGGCGAGCCTATTGAGCTGCCACAGCATATGTTTATGGCAATAGCGATGTTTTTAGCACAAAATGAGCTTGATAGTATGAGCTGGGCTAAAAAATTCTATGATTTAATAAGCAAATTTGAAGTAATGCTAGCTACGCCAACACTAAGCAATGCTAGAACTACAAGGCACCAGCTAAGCAGCTGCTATGTGGGGTCTGCGCCTGATAATATTGAGGGAATTTTTGATAGCTATACTGAAATGGCGCTTTTAAGCAAATTTGGCGGTGGAATCGGCTGGGATTGGACAAATGTGCGTGCGATGGGCGGCAGCATAGATGGGCATAAAAATGCTGCTGGCGGCGTGGTGCCGTTTTTAAAAATAGCAAATGATATAGCAGTAGCTGTTGATCAGCTAGGAACTCGCAAAGGCGCAATAAGCGTGTATATAGAGCCGTGGCACATGGATATAGATGACTTTTTAGAACTTCGTAAAAACTCAGGCGAAGAGCGCAGAAGAACGCATGAGCTTTTTCCTGCTTTATGGATAAATGATTTATTTATGAAGCGACTTGCAAATAATGAGCGCTGGACGCTATTTGATCCAGCTGATACGAGTGATCTTTGCTCTCTTTATGGAGAGGAGTTTGAAAAAAGATATTTAGAGTATGAAAAAGATGAAAATATTCCTAAAAGCTCGGTTTTAGCCAAAGATTTGTGGAAAAAAGTTTTGACTAATTATTTTGAGACTGGAATGCCGTTTTTGTGCTTTAAAGATAGCGCAAATCGCACAAATCCAAACGATCACAAAGGCTTAATAAGAAGCTCAAATTTATGTACTGAAATTTTTCAAAATACAGAGCCAAATTATTACAAAATAAAAGTAAAATTTAATGACGGAACAAGCGTTAGTTTTGATGAAAAGGAATTTGTAAAGGTTGATAGTGGAATTACAAAAGAGGCTAAAAAGATTACAGCTCTTGATAGTATAAATGGCAAAGATATATATATAGTAGAAAAAGAAAAAATTGATGGAAAAACTGCCGTTTGTAATCTAGCAAGCGTGAATTTAAGCAAAATTCACACAAAAGAAGATATTGAAAGAGTTGTGCCAATTGCTATTAGAATGCTTGATAATGTGATTGATCTAAACTTCTATCCGCTTGGCAAGGTAAAAGCGACAAATCTAGCAAGCAGGGCAATAGGGCTTGGTGTGATGGGCGAAGCACAAATGCTAGCGCAAAAAAAAGTCGCTTGGGGCAGCTATGAGCATTTAAAGCTAATTGATAAAATAATGGAAAATATTAGCTTTCAAGCAATTCACGCTAGCTCAAATCTAGCGGTAGAAAAGGGCATTTACCCTGATTTTGAAGGCTCAAAGTGGAGTAAGGGAATAATGCCTATTGATACAGCAAATGAAAATGCTAAGAAGCTTACTTCAAGCGATGAGCTTTTTGATGATATGATTTGTGACTGGGACGCTTTAAGGGCGAAGGTCAAAAAAGATGGTATGAGAAATGGCTATTTAATGGCGATTGCGCCGACTTCTAGTATTAGCATTTTGGTCGGTACCACACAGACGATTGAGCCAGTTTATAAGCGTAAGTGGTTTGAGCAAAATCTAAGCGGAATGATACCAACTGTCGTGCCTGAGCTGAGTTTAGAAAACTGGGAGTATTACACACCAGCATATGACCTTGACCAGCGAGCATTGGTGCGTGCGGCTGCTGTTCGTCAAAAATGGATAGATCAAGGTCAAAGTCTAAATATTTTTATGAGCTTAGAAAAAGCCACTGGCGGATATCTAAATGACATTTACACACTTGCGTGGCAGCTTGGAATAAAATCAACTTATTATTTACGTTCTCAAAGTGCTGAGAGTGCGCATCTAGATAATAAGCCAGTAGCAGATCGCAGTGTAGAGTGTATGGGCTGTCAGTAATTTTTACTGCGCCTTGCGCGCTTACTGCGACTAAACTTCGCTTGTGCTTTATTGCGACGGGCACAGAGCCCGTCTCATTCGCACTGCGCTCAGTTTAGCCACATTAAGCACACAATGCTTGTAAAAATAATCTAAAATTCGCCCACTTCGTGAG
>CALEHZ010000397.1 GCA_937875715.1 uncultured Campylobacter sp.
GGAAAGAGGGGGATGCTTGTGTTCCTCCTCTTTCCTCATTTTTATACTTTTATTTGTTAAAATTACGAAATTTATTTGTTAAAATTACAAAAATTTAAAATTCTCAAAGGTCTAAAATGCCAAGCAAAAATGATGTCGAAGCAGTCGCAATTGGCAGTTTTGATGGACTTCACAAGGGGCATAAAGAGCTTATAAAGGCTCTAGGCAAAAACGGCGCTTTAATCGTAATTGAGAGCGAAAAGGCAAATATCACACCAAAAAATAGGCGTGAAGAATATTCTGGTGTGCCTTGTTTTTACTATGATTTAAAACATATCAAAAACTTGCGTGGAGATTATTTTATTGGGTTAATTAAGCGTGATTTTCCAAATCTTAAGCGCATTGTAGTTGGCTATGATTTTAAATTTGGCAAGGATAGAGGCTGGGATAAATACGATTTAAAATCGCTTTTTAATGGCGAAATTATCATTATTAGCGAGTTTAGTTTTGATGGACTTGGCGTTCATAGCTCAGCAATTCGCCGCTTTTTACAAGATGGCGATATTTATAGAGCAAACCGCCTTTTAGGCCGTGAATACAGCATCGAAGCTAGTATCGTATCTGGTCAAGGTTTGGGCGCAAAAGAGCTTTATCCAACCTTAAATATGCAAATCAAGCCTTATCTAGCACCTGCTGCTGGCGTGTATGCCACTCGCACACGCATTGGCGATGATACTTTTAGCTCAGTTACTTTTATTGGCAACCGCCTTAGCACGGATAACAAATACAGCATTGAAAACTATGTAATAGACAAAATCATCGACCCACGCCCTCAAAAAATCAGAGTTTGCTTCATTGAAAGAATTAGAGATAATAAAAAATTTTCTGATTTAAAAGAGCTTAAAGCACAAATCAGCAAAGATATTGAAATAGCAAAAATTGTAGGCAACGCCTGTGATTTAACGCTAAAAGAGGCTGACACTCACGCAAGGGCACTATTTTGAAAGATGAAATTTTTAAAAACTGGGGCGATGAAAAGTTTAGCTTTAATGAAAGTGTAGCTAGCGTTTTTGATGATATGATCGCACGCTCAGTGCCTTTTTATGAAAAAAATTGTAAGCTAATTTGCGAATTTCTTGCCTTTTTACTTCCAGAAAATTCAAAGGTTTTGGATCTTGGCTGCAGCACAGCAAATACATTACTTGCGCTTTTTACTCTCCGCCACGATCTTTGTCTTTGCGGAATTGATAATAGCCAAGCTATGCTAGAGCTTGCTAAAAACAAAGCTAAGGCTCACGGAGCAAGCCCAGAGCTAGTTTTGGGCGATATTACAGAATGCGAACTTGGGCAAAATAACGCTGTAATTTTAAACTACACTTTACAATTTATTAAGCCAGAAAAAAGGTTGAATTTTTTGAGTAAAATTTATGAGAGTTTGGATGCTGGTGGGCTTTTGATTTTAAGTGAAAAACTAGCGCTTCCACATGCTTTAAATGACGCAATTACCGCAATTTATGAAAATTACAAAAAAGAGCAGGGCTACTCACGCTTTGAGATCGCTAAAAAAAGAGCTGCACTAGAAAATGTGCTAATTCCA
>CALEHZ010000398.1 GCA_937875715.1 uncultured Campylobacter sp.
AAATTTGAATTTTATAAAATTCAGTATTTGCGCAGTTTTAGCGAGCTGAATTCTATAAAATTCATAAAATTCAAACACCTAATAAAAAATTACATTATTTCCTAGTTTTTTTGCAGGTCTTTCATAGACGATTTGACCTGCTACTATGGTTTTTAGCACCTCTATAGCGCCTAGTTTATTTGGCTCCATAGTATCCATATGCGCATCAAGAAGGACTAAATCAGCATTTTTGCCAACCTCAATGCTGCCATAAAACTTTTCTTTTTTAAGCTGATAAGCCCCATTTATCGTCGTAGCATAAAAGGCTTGTTCTACGCTAATAATCTCTTTGGGATTTAGCACCATGTCGCTATTATACTTTCTAGTGATTGCCATTTGCATAGCAAGTGGGCTAAAAGGCTCGCTAACTGGAAAATCACTAGCATTGCTTACCACTACTTTTTCATCAAAAAATTTCTTTAAATACAAAAGATTATTTAACGCCTCTTCGCCACCATAAGAGCGCATAAGCTCTACTGTATCATGGTCATAAAAATGCCAATACATATTTGCCACAGCCACGATTTTTAGGCGAGCCATTTTAGCTATATCATTTGGCTCAACTAGCATTAGATGCGTGATAGCGTTGCGCGGATCTTTATTTTTGCTAGCTTTTTGACCCTTTTCATAGGCACGAACTAGCATAGATGTGCTGCCATCGCCTATTGAGTGCGCATGGACGCTGATTCCAAGGTCATTTGCCTTAGTTACAAGTTTAGCCAGTCTGTCCTCATCCCACAAAAGCTCGCCTTTATATCCATCATTTCTATTTAAATAAGGTTTGTTTAAATAGGCTGTGCCAGCGCCGCCGTCATTAAAGATTTTAATGGTATTAACCTCAAAATTGCTACCCTTTGTCTCATCATAAAGTTTTTTAGCCTTATCAACCAAACCCAAGGCATCAGGCGTATCTTTGATGATATAAGCAGCATTTGCGTGGATTTTAATCTTGCCTTCTTTATCTAGTTTTTGAAAGCTTTTTATCCAATTATCTGTGGTGTCTATATTTATTCCAGCGTCCATAAATGCCGTAACTCCAAGACTAAAAAGATAGTCTTGGAATGCTAAAATCACCTTTTGGCGGCTTTGTTCATCTACTTTTGGAATAATTTTGCGAATCGGCGAGTTTGGCCCTAGAAGTGATGCATCTTCTTGGAACACTCCAAGCGGATTGCCATCTTTATCTCTTGTGATCACGCCACCTTTGATATCAGGCGTGTTTTTATCTATACCAGCAGCCTTTAGAGCAGCTGTGTTTAGCCACTCTGTGTGATGCGAATCAGCAGTCATTATAATAGGCTTATCGCCCAAATCATCAAGCATGCTAGCATTTATGCTATTTGCATCGCCATTTACAAAAAATTCACTCTCTTGCCAGCCCACAGCTTCAATTACCTTTAAATCAGGATTTTCAAACATATATCTTCTTATAGCTTTTTTAATATTTTCAAGCCCTTTAATGCCCTTTATATCAAGCTTTAAAACCTTTTCGCTCATGCCAAGAGGTCCGTGTAAATGCCCATCAATAAAACCTGGA
>CALEHZ010000399.1 GCA_937875715.1 uncultured Campylobacter sp.
AAACAAACTCTCAATCAATACCATTCCAAGCCCCTCAGACCTTGAGCTTGAAACGATGATTTTAGCGAGTTTATAGTGCTCTTCTACATTTTTTACATTACCCATAAAATTCACATTTAATCCTAGCTCTTTAGCTCTTTGTTTTAAATCTTGCCTCAAAGAACCATCACCTAAAATTCGCACTTCAAAGCCAGTTAAATCAAGCAGCACAAGGGCATTTAAAAAAATATCACAACCCTTAACTCTCTCTAATCGTCCTATAAAAAGAATTAAATTCTCTTTTTTAGTATCAAAACAAGGCTCATAATTGCTTGGATTGTGGATCAAAGCTTTATTTTTTACAAAGTTATAAAATTCAAAATCTTTCTTGCTAAGCACGCCTAGAGCGTGTGCGAAAGGATAAAAAATTCGCCTTAAAACTCGCCATTTTAAACTAGCAAAATCATGCTGTGAATGCTCGCTAATGATGATTTTATTGGCACTAAAAAGATTTGCCATGATGCTTAAAATATTTGTGCTAAGCATAAATGAAAGCGTAAAGTCGCTCTCATCGCATTTAGAGCGGATTTTTAGCATTTTATCAATTATTCTAGCAATTCCCCTACCTTTTGGCTTATAAAGGCTTAATTTCACGCTAGAATGAAGTTCATAAAAAACTTCATCTTTAAAATATAAAATTTCAACTTCGTGTTCTTTGCTTAGCTCATTTGCCAAAGTAGCGCAAACTCTCTCAGCACCGCCACTTGCTAGATTTGTGATGATAAATAAAATCTTCATTTTAGCTCTTTAAAATTTTCTCATATTCGCTAATAATAATGCTTTTATCAAAGTCTTTTGCTCTTTTATTTGCTTTTGCCTTAAACTCTTCACGCAGAGCTGAATTTTCCATCATTTCACTCATCGCTTTTGCTAGTAAATCTGCATTATCACTTGGGCATAAAATTCCATACTCGCCAAGCTCAATTTCATCTTTTAAAAACTTATTTATATCACTATTTGGCGAAATTATTTCTCTTGGGCCAGATTTAGAGTCCGTGCTAATTATTGGCAAAGAACAAGCAAGAGCTTCTATTAGCACGCAGGGCAGACACTCGCTTAGTGAGCTTAGCACCAGTGCATCAGCCTTTGCCATGTAGGCAAAGGGATTTTCTTTTTGCCCAAGCATTTTTACTTTATTTTCTAATTTTTGCTCTTTTATAAAATTTGCTAATTCATTTTCTAGCTCGCCGCCACCGATTATCCATAAATTTGCATCGATTTTGCTCATGGCTTTTAGCAGAATTTTATGATTTTTTACCTTTGTGAGCCTACCCACGCTAACAAAGGTAAAACCATCTTTTTTTATCTCTATATCAGCATTTTTAAGCTCTGTGATTTTAGCGATATCCACAGGATTATAAATACAAAAAGCCTTTTTTAAGCCGAAATTTTCTCTTAAATCAAGCGTGGCTGCCTTTGAGACCGCAAAAATCTCATCAGCCTTGCTAAAAATAAATTTTGTGATTATTTTTGATCTTGTAGTGGTTTTTTCTATATTTGAAATTTCACTCATATTTGAATGAACAGAAATCACAGCTTTATGCGGCGCAAAGGGTTTAGAAGCGACATTTAGCCAGTGCGAACAAAGCAAAAAGCTAACAACGCTTGAAAAATTATTTTTTCTTAAAAGTTTTATTAGTTTTTGCATCATCACAAGCCATTGATAATGTCTAAAAATCGAGCTTGATGGCGTTATATCAAGCGAAATAACCTTTACTCTTTTATCGATAAAAAAGCTTATTTCTTTGATTTTTCTTACAGCTATAAGCGTGCAATCATGCGTTTTTACAAGCTCATTTAGAAGCTCACAAGCTACTCTCTCAGCGCCACCACAGCCTAAACTATCGATTAAAAACGCAATTTTCATTTTAATTTTTTCTCCCATGCAAGTGCTGAACTTATGATTTCTTCAAGGCTTTCGTGTGCTGGCTTCCAGCTAGTTTTAGAGCGGATTTTATTAGCATTTGAGATTAGCACAGCTGGGTCGCCCTGTCTTCTTTGGCTCATCACAGCTTTAAAATCCACGCCACTAACACGCCTTGCGCATTCAATTACCTCTTTTACACTAAATCCTTTGCCATAGCCGACATTAAAAATCTCGCTATCATTTTTTGCTAAATACTCTAAAACAGCCAAATGCGCACTTGCTAAATCCAAAACATGTATGTAGTCACGCTCACAGGTGCCATCTTTGCTAGCATAGTCGCTGCCAAAAATGCTTATTTGCTCTCTTTTGCCACAGATACATTCACACACGACTTTTATTAGATGAGTGGCGTTTGGATAGTTTTGACCGATTAGCCCGTCAGCTCCGGCTACATTAAAGTAGCGTAAAATTCCATATTTCATGCCGTTTTTGTCATCTTTGATGCGGCTTGCAGCACAGGCATCTTTTATAATTCTTTCGCTCATCAGCTTGCTTGCGCCATATGGATTTATGGGCTTTTGCTCGCTTTCTTCGCTTACTATGCCACTTTTTGGCTCGCCGTAAGTAGCAGCTGTGGAGCTAAAAATAAAATATTTTACGCCGTTTTTAGTAGCAAATTGGGCTAGTTTTGCTGTGTTTGCTGTGTTGTTTAGGTAGTATTTTAGTGGTTTTTCTACACTCTCAGCCACTTCTATAAAAGCTGCAAAATGAATAATAGCATCAAATTTTCTAGCCCCAAAGAGCCTGGCTAGTTCAGTGCTGTCTTCAAGTGCGATTTTATAAAATTCAAACTTGCGAATTTTTTGTAGAGTTTCAATTGCTTCAATTTTGCCACTATAAAGGTTGTCAATCACGCAAATATCGTGCTTGCTGCCTTCTAAAAGCTGTTTTAAGACATGTGAGCCGATGTAGCCTGCGCCACCAGTTATTAAAATATTCATTTTTACCCCTTTGAATTTTTTGAAATTATAACGCATTTTTATAAAATTCAAGTAAAAATTAAGTTTAAATTCGCTACAATTCGACTTCGTTTTTTTGGCGACATAGCCAAGTGGCTAAGGCATGGGATTGCAAATCCTTGATCCTCAGTTCGAATCTGAGTGTCGCCTCCACTTTGGGAGTTTTTATGCGTTTTTTACTTTGTATTCTTTCGCTTTTGTTTTTTATCTCTTGTTCAAACACTTGGCAAGGTGTCAAGCAAGATAGCAAAAATGCTAGTAAATGGACAAAAGAGAAAGTAAATAAAGGCGCAAGCTGGGTCAAAGAAAAAACAGAATAAACTCTTTTTACTTTTTATTCATTTCGGGAGATGGCTGAGCGGTCGAAAGCGGCGGTCTTGAAAACCGTTGATGTGAAAGCATCCTGGGGTTCGAATCCCTATCTCCCGGCCACTTTTCTCTCTTTTAAAATGTTAAGCGGATTTTAAAAAATTCGCTTATTTCTAAATTTTCTGCAAGTTGAATTTAAAGTTGAATTTTATGAATTTTTTAGAGAATTCGCCTAGCGAGATGAAGTAAAACACTGCGGCGAGATTTGAATTTTATGGAATTTTATAAAATTCACCCAGCAAGACGAAGTAAAACACTGCGCTGGGTGAGTTTGAATTTTATGGAATTTTATAAAATTCACAATTTATTAAAAGAAATTAAAATGGATATTTGTGATTGCCCATGCCTTCGACTGTTACCCATTTTAGCTCAGTCATTTCTTCGATTGAGTATTGACCGCTCTCACGCCCTAGTCCGCTCATTTTCACGCCACCAAATGGAATGTGCGCCTCATCTTGGATTGTTGGGCCATTTACATGTATCATGCCAGTTTCTACCTCTTCTACGCATTTTAGGTAGTTTGCGACATTATTTGTGACCACTGCGCCACTTAGACCATAATCGCTTTTGTTTGCTAATTCGATTGCCTCGTCCACGCTTTTGATTTTTGTGATCGCTGCTACTGGACCAAAGGCTTCTGTGCTAAATATATCCATATCTGGCGTTACATCAGCAATTGTAGTTGGCTTGTAGCAGTTGCCTTCGTGCGTAGCGCCTGTGAGCACTCTTGCGCCTTTTTTCTTAGCATCTTCTACAAGACTATCTATAAAAGCGCATTGCTTTTGCTCGATTAGTGGTCCAATCACAGTTTTAGGATCTCTTGGGTCGCCAACTTGTAAAATATTTACCTTTTTAGCAAATTTTTCACAGAATGCGTCATATACTTTTTCGTGAACCAAAAGACGAGACCCAGCCATACAAATTTGCCCTTGGTGCATGAAAATACCAAAAAATGCAGTATCTACAGCAAAATCCACATCAGCGTCTTCAAGCACGATCACAGGGCTTTTGCCGCCTAGTTCAAATGTGCATTTTTTCATATATTTTGCTGCACTTTGTGCGATTTGTGAGCCAACAGCAGTTGAGCCTGTAAATGTAATCATACTGATGCGCTTATCAGTCTGGAAGGTCTCACCAAGCACTTTTGAGCTGCATGGAATGATGTTTAGCACGCCATCTGGCAAGCCTGCTTCTTTGAAAATCTCGCCAAAAATAAGTCCACAAACTGGTGTGCTAGAACTTGGTTTTAGCACGAAAGAATTCCCTGCTGCGATAGCAAAGGCGAATTTTTTAGAGCTTAAAATCATTGGAGCATTAAATGGGCTAATTCCAGCAATTACTCCAAGAGGCTGACGAATAGCATAGCTAAATACATTTTCATCGTTTGAGACAAAAGTGCTACCATGAACGCGTCTTGCCTCGCCAGCTGCAACTCTAAAAATGTCGCTTACAACGCCGATTTCAAAGTTACATTTTGCGATGGTTGACCCACTTTCGCACATTAGAATTTCACGGATTTCATCAGCTCTTCTATCAAAAATTTCTGCTGCTTTTAAAAGCACTGCTTCTTTCTCTCTAGGCGTTGTTTTTGCCCAGATTTTTTGAGCTTTGTGGGCTGCTGAAATTGCCTTTTCTACATCAGCAATGCTGGCTAAATGAACCTTAGCAAAGACAGAGCCATCAAATGGGTTGATGCTATCAATGACGCTATTATCACTGCTTGCGACATGTTCGCCGTTGATATATAATTTGTATTCTTTCATTTTTTCTCCTTTTTTGATAAGAAATATTGGAATTGTATAACGGCACATTAAATATAAGATAAATTTATTCTTTTTTGAATTTTTTAAATTTAGTGAATTTTTTAAGGAAAATTTTATAAAATTCACTGCCGATTTAAAAAGTGAATTTTATAAAAAGTGAATTTTATAAAATTCAAAAGGATAAAAAAATGAAACAAAAAGCACGAATAGCAGGTATTTTGCCACGCCTAATTGCCTTTATAATTGATATGTTTTTAATCGCAATGCCTATTTTGTATTTTACCACCTATGTGATTTTAGGCGGCAAAGAAGGCTTTCAAAATAGCCAAATAGCGATTTTTATTGACTGGGCGATATTTGCTCTTATTCAAAGTGCCTTTTTTGCGCGTCTTGGCGCAAGTCCAGGATACAGGGCACAAGGCATTTACGCAGTAAATTTAAACGGACAAAAAGCAAGTTTTTTTGGCTATTTGCTACGCTTTTTTTGCTTTGCAGTTTTTTTTATTTTTGGCGGGTCGTTTTTAGCATTTTTTCGCAAAGACAAGCGAAATTTACACGATATCATCACCAAAACCATCGTTGTTAGTAAAAGCTAAAAATTAGCAATTTTTATACATTTATTAAGTATTTTTAGCTAGAATTAGCCCTTTATTTTATTTTGGAGAAAATGATGAAAAACAGGCTTATTGTAGGTTTTAGCCTAATTGGTGCATTTTTATTTTTTGCTTGGTGGGACAATTTTTGGGCGAATTTTTTGATTTTTGCCCTACTTTTAATTTTAGGGCTTAAAGAAAGCTTAAATCTTTACAAGTTAGAAAATTCAAATTTTGTGATAATTACCGCTCTTATATTTTTCTCATTTTGTATATTTTTAAATCCACTTTATGCGCTAATAGCAATGATTGCGGCATTTGCTGGCGGTCTTGCTTTTATAAAAAGTCAAAATCCAAAGCTGATTTTGCCTTTAATCTATCCAGCAGCACCGATTTTTGTGCTTTTTTCTTTGCTTATTAACTGCGGCATGGCAAGTGTGATTTGGCTCGTTGTTTGTGTGGCTTGTAGTGATACAGCAGCATTTTTTACAGGAAAATATTTTGCTAAGTATCTACCGCAAAGTTTAAAAAAGCTAAGTGCTTCAAGCCCAAATAAAAGCATTCAAGGCGCAATAGCAGGACTAATTGCTGGCAGTGTATTTGGCGCAATTTTTGCTAGTATTTTTGTAGATGAGCTTTTCATTATCGCACTGGCAACTAGCTTTTTTGTAAGCGTTTTTGGCATTTTAGGAGATTTGTTTGAAAGCTATTTAAAGCGCTTGGCTGACATTAAAGACAGCGGTTCGATTTTGGGCGACCATGGCGGCATTTTAGATAGATTTGATGCCATATTTTTTGGCGCAATTGCTATGTTGGTGGTGCTTGCTTGATAATTTTAGGAAGTACCGGAAGTATCGGTCAAAACGCACTTTGTTTGGCTAATGATTTTAATTTAGCTATCACAGCACTTGCGTGTAAGCAAAATTATAAATTACTAAACGAGCAGATTAAAAAATTCAAGCCAAAACTTGTATATATCGCAAATTCTAAGCTAAAAGAAAAAGTAAATCACTCTAGAATTTTCTGCGGTGATATAAAAGAATTTTTACAAGCTTGTGCTAGTGAGTGCGAGGCTAGCAAAACCACACTAATTAACGCTTTTGTGGGCTTTGCTGGACTTATGCCAAGCAAAATTGCACAAGGTCTTGGCTTTAAATTAGCGCTTGCAAATAAAGAAAGCTTAGTTACTGGCGGGAATTTTTTAAACTGCGATGAAATTATGCCAATTGATAGCGAACATTTTGGCTTAAAATTTTTACTTCAAAAAACGCTATCAAATCCAAATAAACTTATTATTACAGCATCTGGTGGTGTTTGTAGAAAGCTAAAAACCAGGCAAATCTCAAAGCTAAAATTAAAACAAGCTTTATGTCATCCAAACTGGAAAATGGGCGCTAAAATCACAATTGATAGCTCAACAATGGTAAATAAGCTTTTTGAAATTCTTGAAGCATTTTGGCTTTATAAAATTAGCGATATAGACGCTATTATCGAGCATACAAGCAGTATTCATGCTATAGTTCAGTTTTGCGATGGCTCAAGTAGCGCACATTTTAGCAACCAAGACATGAAATTAGCTATAGCACACGCTTTGGGGATAAAAGCTAGAATTTTAGATGATTTTAATTTTTTACAAGCTAAACTTTCTTTTGAAGAAATTAGCCTAAAAAAATATCCAGTTTTTGTGCTAAAAAATGAGCTACTAAAAAATCCAAAATTAGGCGTGATAATAAATGCCATAAATGATGAAATGGTCACAAAATATCTAAATAAAGACTGCGAATTTGGCGATATTTCAAAAAATATTTTAAAAACTTATGAAAAGTTTTGTAATGCGAGTATTTCATCATTTGATGATGTTTTAGAGCTTAATAATAAAGTAAGGAATTTTTTAAAATGAGAATTTTATTTTTTGTAGCGATTTTTTTTCAAATGGCGATTTTTGCTGCGGATTTAAACTATTCGCTAATCAAAAAAGGCGATGGAAATAACACTATGTTAGTAATCGGTGGCATACAAGGGGATGAACCAGGCGGCTTTTTTGCAGCCAATTTACTAGCGATGGAATACAACATCACAAAAGGCTCGCTTTGGGTCGTGCCAAATCTAAACTTTGATAGTATCGTAAAAAACAATCGTGGCATACGTGGCGATATGAATAGAAAATTTGCCAAAATTGAAAAAAACGACCCTGATTTTAACTCCGTAAAAAATATAAAAAGTGTTATAACTAATTCAAATATCGATTTAATCGTGCATTTACACGATGGCTCTGGCTTTTATAGAGAAAAGTTTATAAACGCACTTGAAAACCCTAAAAGATGGGGCAACTCTGCTATAATTGACCAAGAAAAGCTAGAAAATGTAAAATTTGGCGAACTTGCCACAAATGCAAAATCAGTAATAACAAAAATCAATGAAAAAATCAAAAATGAAAAGCATAAATATCACCTCAAAAACACACGCACAGCGGACAAAAAAAGCGGTGATGCCGAACAGCTAAACTCACTAACCTACTACGCAATCAGCAACAAAAAAGCTACCTACGCAAATGAAGCAAGCAAAGAATTAGACGTTTATACTAGAGTTTTTTATCATTTATTAGCACTTGAAGAATACATGAAACTAGCTGGTATAGAATATACAAGGGGCTTTGAGCTTAGCACAAAAGGCATTGAAAAAATTTTAAAAAAAGAAATTCAAGTAAATCTTTTTGGCAATAAATTTCTACTAGCCTTAGATGACCCAAGAGAGCATATAAACTACATTCCAACGCCAAATAATAAAAACTTATGGCAAAATTATGAGAGCGAAAATCCTCTTTTGGCAATCGTAAATGAAAAAAACAAAAAAAGTAGCGAAATTAGCGTGTATTACGGCAATAAAAAGCTAACAAATCTAAGAACGCAGAATTTTGAGTTTAGCTCAAATTCTTTTGCCGCACCTGTCAAAATAGATCAAAAAGACGAAATAGTAACCTTTGGCACCAAAATAAAAGCAGAGAAATCAATTGAAATAAAAGGGCAAAAAGGCATAAGAGTAAATGTCATCGGCTACGAAAATAAGGGCAAAGTAGAAACAGACACGCCTATAAAAAAAGATGATATGCAAAGAAAATTTAGCATTGACAAGGCTGGGAAAATTTTTAGAGTTGAATTTTATGAACAAGAAAAAGATAAAAAAGATAAATTTTTGGGTATGTTTTTGGTAGAATTCGCTTTTAGCCAGGCTTTAAACGGCGATAAAATTGCGCTAAAATAGCTGAATTTTTTGGATTTTATAAAATTCAGTTTTGAATTTTATAAACTCATGCCGTGTGTCTTAGTTTT
>CALEHZ010000400.1 GCA_937875715.1 uncultured Campylobacter sp.
ACAATATCAAGGCCCAGCAGAGCGCCGGATACCAGCGGTGGGCGACCATTGAGAATCTGAAACGGGCAGCCGCTACCATGAACTTTCTCACCGAACATGGCATCGGCAGCTATGAGGAATTGGTGGAACGGTGCGATGCCGTTGCTGCCGCTTCCATCCGCACCAGGGAGAGCCTGCGGGATACGGAGCAGCGAATCACCAACCTTGCCCTCCTAGGAAAGCAGATTGATACCTACCGAAAACTGAAACCCGTCTATGACCGCTACAAAGCGTCAAAGGACAAGGAAAAATTCCTGCGCGGCTTTGAGAGCGAGATCATCTTGTTCGAGACGGCAGCCAGGGAGATCAAAAAGGCCGGACTTACAAAACTGTCTTCAGCCGAAAAGCTGAAAGCGGAACTAAATGAGCTCACCGCTCGCAAGACCGCCCTGCAAGCGGAACTTCGGAAGATACAGCGGGAAGAAAAGGAGTTTAATCTAATTCAAAAGAATATTGGTATTATCCTAAATGTGCAAAAACAAAAAGAAAAATCTGAACCCGAATTGTTTTAGAAACTCAATAGTTCTAAACCATATTCTGTAATCGCCTTCACTACATTCTGCTGCTCTTTTATGCATTGACATTATTCGCTTTGCGGTATAAAATTAGAAAAAGTTGTCGTTTCATGTCTAAAGTGGAAACACAACAAATTTTGTGCGGAGGAATCATCTGTGGAATATATGTCAATTGCTGATGCCTCAACTAAATGGGGAATTTCAAAGAGGCGCATTCAGGTTCTCTGTGCCCAAAACCGAATCGAAGGAGTAACACACTTTGGAAAGTCTTGGGCAATTCCGGCTGGCGCACAGAAACCCAATGATGCAAGGGTTAAAACTGGGAAATACATTAAAACACATATTTCGGAGGACGGGCAATGATTACCCCTACACAAAAGTGGAGAAAGTACCGAACAGAACGCGGTATTTGTATAAATGAAGATTGCGAAAAAGTGATTCAAAAGTACCTTGCGCCTAATTTTGAAGGCAAAATCCAACTAATACTTACATCCCCTCCCTTTCCATTAAAACGTGCAAAAAAATACGGAAATAAAGTAGGGAAAGAATATTTGGATTGGCTTTGCAACATTGGGAATCAATTAGCACCACTACTTTCACAAGATGGCTCAATTGTTATTGAAATTGGAAATGCGTGGAATCCCGGTGAACCAACTTATTCGACGCTCCCTTTAGAAACATTACTTGCGTTTAAAAATCAATGTGGTTTGTATTTATGTCAAGAATTTATATATTATAATCCTGCTCGATTACCAGGGCCAATTGAGTGGGTGAATAAACAGCGAGTCCGCGTAAAGGACTCGTTCACGCAAATCTGGTGGATGTCCAAAACGCCACATCCCTATGCTAACAATAGAAATGTTGCTGAGCCATATAGTCGACAGATGAAAAAACTATTGTCCAGCGGAAAATACAATTCAGGAACACGTCCATCAGAACACACTATTAGCCAAACTGCATTTTCAATTGATAATGGGGGTGCGATCCCATCTAACGTTATTATTGCAGCAAACACAACCTCAAATGATATTTATATTACCAAATGTAAAGAGCATAAATTGCCAATTCATCCAGCAAGAATGGCACCCGCTATACCAGAATTTTTTATTAATTTTCTGACTCGACCGGGAGACATTGTCCTTGATTGTTTTGCGGGAAGCAATACAACAGGAGCAACCGCAGAAAAGTTGGGGAGAGAGTGGATTTCAATCGAGCTAGATCGGGACTATTACGAAGGATCAAAATATAGATTTGGGAGAAAATAATATGGAACACATCGATTTCCCTGGAGATTTCCCATCGTTTGAAACAATGATGTCTGTGTTGAAGAAAGTTTTTGAAAAATCTTGGAAAGTAGATTTGGATATTGAAGATATTAATTTGTGGTTGGGCAACTTTACTGGAACCTTTTTTGATACAGAAGATGAAAGGCGTCTAGCCTTATGGATGCTATGTAACTTTACATATTACAACGATGCGGAAATAAACCATTTGTGTTCTGTCTTGTTCAAAAAATTTATTCATACTCTAATGACAGATTACGGATTGAAATCTTCTGAAGAAGTTGAGGCTCGTATAAATACATTGAAATTCACTTCCATTGGGCGTCCAAGTGAAAGCGGAGGCCTCATTCTATACCATTTTCGTCAGGAGGCCCGACTTAGCACAGACTGCTTCATATTCCCGACATCTATCGCTGCAACGGAATCTGACATTATTGTTTGCATAGATGATGTTATGATGAGCGGAGGAACTGCACAACGATTCTTTTACCAAAATCAGGAGGATTTTGCAGAGAAAAAAATTTACTACTTGGCGCTTCTATCGAGTAATGAAGCACTTTCTAAACTCCAAGAGCTCAATATCAAGGTCATTCCTTGTGCTGTGCTAGATGAGCGGAATCGAGCTTTTTCTGAAGAATCATTATGCTTCTTCAAATACCCTGCACTAAAAGAAACTGCAAAAATAATGGTTGAAGGTTATGGAAAGATAATTGAGCCTAAAAAGGCTTTGGGCCATATGGATGGACAGTACTGCTTTGGATTCTCTTATAATATTCCAAATAATAGCCTGCCGATTTTCTGGTCTTCTTCTAATGGATGGAATCCTATCTTTTGCCGAAAGGAGAAATATCAAAATGCCAAACAAGCTAAACGAGAATACGGATTCTTTATTTAAAAATCCTTTCGATGATTATAACGCTAATGTTCTAGACCCCGAATTAATCATGCAGTATTGGTTTACACCTTTTTCCACCGGAGCATTGAAGGATTTTGATGAAAAACGTTTTTTTACTCAAAAGATGCCTATAATTTTGCAAGGTTCGCGTGGATCAGGTAAAACTACAATTTTAAAATACTTTTCATTCCCTGTACAATGTGAGCGTGCGCTCCAAAATCGTATAACTATTAGACAACAACTACTTAAAGATGAAGGAGTAGGGTTTTATTTTCGGTGTGATGATTCTTTTCTGAAAGAGTTTAAAAGCGTATTTAGTATCGCGGTAGAATCAAAATGGACCTCTTGTTTCGAACATTATCTGGAACTTTTTTTTGTTAAAAGTTTGATTGAACTAATTTTCAAATTAGGTAAAGATTATAGCGATAATTTTCCAGATGAAATACTTAAAACTTCCAATTTGTGTGAATTAAGGGCGGACTGTAATTTTACAGATATGCACTCGTTTTCGGAATATATTGACGCTGAAATTCGCTACATAAATACGTTTAAAAATGAATCGCTTTTTACGCAAGCGAAGTTTGAACCAAAGCATGTTTGGAGTATTTACGATATTAGCAGTAAATTGATACATGCGATTGCTCAAACAGCTCCAGAATTATCAAAATTAAATTATTTGCTATTAATTGACGAATTTGAAAATCTCCCGCAAGAATTGCAAAAACAGTTTAATACTATGATTAAATTTTGCCGTCCCGACATTTCCATGCGTATTGGACGGAGAAGTGAAAACATTGTAACAAAAGAAACCATTAACGATGTTGAGTATTTACGTGAGCAACATGATTACCACTTGATTGTATTAGACCAGGAACAGGACATGCAAAGCTTGCGATCGTACTTGCTTGGTATAGCGAAAAAGCGCTTGGAAGCAATGGATTCTTCTTTGTTTCCCACCAGCATAATAGATATTTTGGGGGATAAAGAAGATTTGGATGCTGAATGTCAAAAAAATGCAAACGCCAAAAACCTACATTTGCGATATGTTTTAAATTCTAATCCAAGAATAAAAGCAGATGACGGATTACTTGATCAAATTATTTCTATTATTTCTTACCCGCAAAACAGAATTGCAGAAACATTAAATTTACAAATAAAGAAAATAAAGAAGAATATGTATATCAAACATCATGGGGAACAACTACTAGAATGATAGGTGCACTTATTATGGTACATAGTGATGACTATGGATTAGTATTACCACCTAAAATAGCACCAAAACAGGTTGTAATTGTGCCAATCGGTAATAGTGATAAAGTAAAAGAATTATCAGAAAGTATTAATAATAAACTATTAAAAAATAATATAGAATCATACATAGATAATAGTGAAAAATCTCCAGGATTTAAGTTCGCAGAAGCAGAAGTAAATGGAATACCAGTACGAATTGAAATAGGAGAAAGAGATTTACAAGAAAATAAAATTACATTTGTAAAAAATTTCCTTTTTTAAAACTATTAAATAATCGTGTTTTAGCTTATTTTAAAAAAAAATACAACTATTTTTTTGTGTTACAATTTCGTTGAAATTTCATTAAAAATCTTTAAAGGAATTAATATGATTAAATCTAAATTTCTGCTTAAATATCAATACCAATAATCCTATAACCATAAATGCTAAAGTAGATGGCGCACAAAAAATCAATATAAATGTAGGTAATGTCGGTGCTGGCGATGCTGCTGTAACTGTGGCTGATAAAGGCTCAATAGATGTGGATAAAACTGAAATCAAAGCTAACCTAAATGTAAAACCAAACTTTAATGCTGGTGATGAAGTAAGATTATTTAAAAAAGAATGTAATGGCGAAATCACAGACACACCAAATAGCGTAACTGCTAGGGCTATAAAAGGTGGAGCGATATACTACAAGCAAAGATGTAGTAACAGCCGATGATAACCAAGCTAATAATAATCAAACTAATGATAACCCTTAAATTCATCATTAAATTTAGTTTAAAGATGTAGTTTGGTATAGCTTCATCAAATTTTCATAAAATTCTCTTTGCGTGTATTTTTCTATTATGCCGCAGTTGGCAAACAAATCAGCACAGATTTTTTCAAGATCGTTAAAGCGCTGACCAAAAAGTTTATCTAAAATAATGGCTGAGACCTGCGGACGCACCAAAATCGCTGGCGGAATAATTCCTGCAAAAAGCAGCTTTTTAATCGTGCTTGTGTTGTATTTGATATGATGATGATCGCCGTGCGGGCAAGATTTTGAGCTTACAATCGTATGGCAAATGTCACAGTAAAACATCTGCGGAAGCACGATAAGATCAAGATTTAAAAGCCTTGTGTATTTATCAAGCAAAGTATTTGCTTGGTTATGGTCAAAATGCAGTCCAAGTCCGGTGTGGCTTTGCCCGACTACGATTTTATTTGCGCCTATGTTTTTGCTAGCGATAGCTTCTAAAACAGGATTTATATGATCGCCAAAAAGTGTTGTATTGCTAAAAGGCACGATAGCTACACGCTCACGGGGCAAAAAATTATCACAAACATACTCTAAGCACTCAAGGCGTAAATCAAAATCCAGCCTACCGTAGCCACTAAAGGTTCGCACCAAAAAAATCACCACAAAATCAGCCTTATCTATCACAATGCGAATCATACGCTCATGCAAGCGATGCATAGGATCAGCTGTGAGCATGAGAGCTGTGACCTTTTTGGCATTTAGAGCCTCAATGCGTTCATGTATCTCATTTTTTAGATTTTTAAGCTTATTTTCTTTTAGATAAAATTCACCAGAAATTGCGGTTTTACCGGCGTCATCTGGGCTATTTAAAATGCAAATATTTTTAGCTGTAAAAATGCTCTCATTTGGTTCTTTTAATGTATAAATTTCTTCAGTTTTAATTGCACCTATGATTTTATTTTCATAACTAAGCAAGATTTCATCGCCTTTTTTGGCTTTTTGTATGATTTTGCTAGACTCAACTAGACTTGGCGCAAAGCTATACGCAAAGGGCATTAGCTCGCCATAAAGCTCTTTATTTCTTGTGATTTCAAAAAATTCACTTTTATTTACAAGCTTTTTAAACGAGCTTAAAAGTCCGCTATCAATGAGTTCAAGCGTGCCAAACTCATCAGCTGTGATCTCGATGATTTTATTTGTCTTTTGTGATGCCATAGCGCCTCCTTTTTTCCCAAAGTGACTTGCGTGAAATGCCTAGCATTTGCGCTAGCTGCGTGTCATTATACACACTTTGCTGCTCGTTTATACAATATTTTATGTATTCATCTACTGACATGAGATTGATTTTATCTTTGTTTTTGATCTCATAGCGGTTAAACTCTGCTAGATTTTGGCTTGAGCGTATGATTTTAAGTTTATTTTTACTCTTTTGTATGCTTTCTTTTTCTTTTTGGCTAAGCTCGTCAAAGTGGCTAAAATATAAAATACTTAATTTATCATTAAGCAAACCCAAATCGCCATTATATCTTATAAAGCCGATATTTCGCACTTTGGCTAAAAAAAATACGAAAATATCGCTATTTGAAATGTCGTCTGTGATGATTTGCAGCGGCAGGCGAAGTTTGGCGATTTCTTTTGGGTTAAAGGCTTTGTTTTTGGTGTATTCTAGCAAAATATTTTCATAGCTTTCATTTAAAAGCTGAATTTGCTTGAATTTTGTGTAAAGCTCAATTTTGCGGTGTAATTCTTCTACAATAACTGGCTTTAAAATATAATCACTCGCCCCTGCTTTTAAGGCTGCTGAAATATCGCTGTTTATGTAGTTTGCAAGCAGAATTATAACTGCATGCGAATGCTCTTTGATAATCTTAAAAGTATCAAAAAAAGCACCCAAAAGCACGACATGAAATTCATCTTCATACTTTACATTTGGCACAGCGACTGTGCAGCTATGCCCCATCATTTCAAGCTTTCTGGCTAAACTCGCTGCTAGATAAGTTTCTGATTCTATTATTAAAATTTCCATGCTCAAATTTTAGCAAAAATTTTAATTATTTTTAATATTTATAAAATGAATTTTATAAAATTCACTCACTTTTGTTATTGAATTTTGTGAATTTTATAAAACTCAAATCCTATCTAATCGCGCTAAAATCGCTATCCACAGCACACAAAGCCCAAGCATAATATAAAAAATAAAATCGCTAAAAGCACCCAAAAGCCCGCCCGCAAAGCTACCAGCATAACCAAAGCTATTTAAAATTCCAAGCATTGCGCCACGATTTGCTTTATTTAGTTTGCTAGTTTGGCTTTGTAAAATCGGCTCTTGTAATGAAAAAGCGATGAAAAACAAAATCGCAGCGATAAAAAATAAAATCACACTTTTTTGAGCTAAAGCCAATAAAATCACCGCCAAGCTTAATGTAAAAATAAAAACAGAGCTAAAAAATAACTCTTTGGCTTTACCCTTTTTATCACCTAAAACGCCAGCTACACCCATAGCAAAGAAGCCAAAAATCGTAGCAAGGCTGTAAATCTGCCACAAATCGCCACGTTCAAAGCTTGTATTTTGGATCAAAATAAGCCCAAGTGCGACAAAAAATACATTTAAAAAGCCTTTTTGTAAAAAATTACTAAAAGATAAAATTAAAAGATTTTTGTTTTTCATAAGGCTAAATGAACTCTCTTTAAGCCCCAAAACTTCGTGTTTTGGCTCTGTAACAAAAAATAGTAAAATAAGGCTAAAAGCACAAAGCAAAGCACACAAAATAAAAAGCGAGCTAAGTCCAAAAAATTTCGCTAAAAGCGGTCCAGCAATCATCGCTGCCACAAACGAAAGCCCTACTCCAACGCCAAGAAGTGCCATATATTTGCTTTTTTGATTATCAGGAACAAGATCAGCAATAAAGGCACTAGCCACCGCTCCCACAGCGCCACATCCTGCTATAAAGCGCCCTAAAATCATCATCTCTATATCCTGGCTAAAAGCACAAAGCAAGCTGCCGAGCGCAAAAATGATAATGCCGATGCTAAGTGCGTTTTTTCTGCCGATTTTATCACTAAGTCTGCCAAAAGGCGCTGAGAAGATGATTTGGCTTAAAGCATATGCGCCAACAGCAAGTCCTATTTGAAGCTTTGAGCCTTGCGTATAAACGCTAAGCACAGGCAATACCACAAAAAGCCCAAAAAATCTAGCCCAAACGATAAAAATCAAAGTAAAAATTGTATTCATTACTTTCTCTTTTTTAAAATTAAAAGCTTTGATTTTACTTTGAAATAGCAAAAAATTTGCTTAAATTGTTGAATTTTTTAGAAAATTCAGAAAATTCAAAACTGCATCGAGTTTGAATTTTCTGGAAACTTCAGAAAATTCAAAGAAAACCCCCGCAACCCCCAAGAAA
>CALEHZ010000401.1 GCA_937875715.1 uncultured Campylobacter sp.
AATTCAATTTAAAAAATTCACCCAATGGGACGAAGTAAAAAAATTCGCCGCAGTGTCACTGAGTCAAAAAATTCAAAGTGAATTTTATAAAACGCTGAATTTTATAAAATTCACTGGGACTAAAAGCCTTTGCCCCACTCATAAACAATGCGTCCAGATTTGATTGTAAGGACATTTGCGCCTTTTAGCGTTTTATTAAAAAGTGGCGAATTTATTGATTTGCTGTAATTTAACTTTTCATCAAATTTATACTCAATATTTGGATCAATAATCGCAATATCGGCGATTTTGCCCACAGCAATTTCGCCCCTATCATCAAGCTTTAAAATTTCAGCCACTCGTTTTGAGCATACTCGCACCATATCTTCATAGCTCAAAACGCCCTCTCGCACCAAATTTAAAGTAAGTGGAACTAAGGTTTGAAGTCCGGTAATTCCAAATGGAGCGTCCTCAAATGTGGTATTTTTTTCATCTTTGCTGTGCGGGGCGTGGTCGGTGGCGATTACATCGATTGTGCCATCTTTTAGCCCCGCTTTCATCGCTTCTACATCGGCTTTTGTGCGAAGTGGCGGAGACATTTTATAGTCTGTATCATAGTCACAAAGCTTGCTTTCATCAAAGCTAAAATGATGCGGAGTAACCTCGCAGGTGATGTTTATTCCTTGCTCTCTTGCCATTTTTACTAGTTTTAGACTAAACTCTGAGCTAATGTGTGCTGTGTGAATGTGAGCACCTGTTAGCTTTGCTAAAAGCAAATCACGGCTAATCATTATCTCTTCTTGTTCTCTTGGCATTCCTTTTATGCCTAGTTTCATGCTCATCGCACCTTCATTCATGTGTCCGCAGCGACAAAGAGAGCAGTCTTGGCTGTGATTTATGATAAATGAGCCGTGAAATGCGCTATATTCTAGTGCTGCTCTCATCGCATCACTTGAAGTTACAGGCAAGCCATCATCGCTAAATGCCACACAGCCAGCTTCAAGCATTTTGCCCATATCTACAAGCTCTTCGCCACTGCTGCCTTTTGTGATAGCTGAGATTGGCAGCAGGTCAATTAGCCCGCATTCATTTGCTTTATTTATCATATATTTTGCTATTAATGGGCTATCATTTACTGGGCGAGTATTTGCCATGCAGCACGCAGTGGTCACGCCGCCAGCAGCTGCAGCACGACTTCCTGTGATTATATCTTCTTTATATTCAAGCCCAGGGTCTCTAAAATGCACATGCATATCAATAAGTCCTGGCATCACAAGCTTATCAGTAGCGTCTATTACACGATCTGCGCCTTTTAGGGCAGTTGTGATTTCTTTAATTTTATCATCTTTTATTAAGATATTTGCTTTTATACTTTCATTATGATTTACAATAGTTGCGTTTTTGATTAAAATTTCCATCTTAAGCCCCCATTAAATTAGCAAAAATTGCCATGCGAATAGCCACGCCATTTTCGGTTTGTTCTAAAACAACAGAGTGATTATCCAAAATCTCGCTACTCATCTCCACACCACGATTAACTGGACCTGGATGTAAAACTAGCGTGTTTTTTTCTAAAAGCTCTGGCTTATTTAGCCCAAAATATTTGCTGTATTCTTTTGGCAGTGGTATTTCATCACCGCTTCGCTCTAGCTGAATTCTAAGCATAATTATAGCAGCAGCTCCCTCGCAAGCCTCTTTCATATTTTTAGCGATTTTACAGCCAAAAACACTAGCAGAGCTCATACACTGCGGCGGCCCAAATAGCGTAATTTCAGCGCCTAAAGTTTGAAGTGCGTAGATATTTGAGCGTGCCACACGAGAGTGAAAAATATCGCCAATTATGCTGATTTTTTTGCCTTTGATTTGTGCTAGTCCCTTTAAAACATCACCACAGCCAAAATGCTCAGCAATAGTGAAAATATCAAGCAAAGCTTGAGTAGGATGTTCGTTGCAGCCATCTCCAGCATTGATTACATGCGTTTTTGTGCGGCTTGCTATAAACTTTGCTGCCCCACTGCGATTGTGCCTTACTACAAAAAAATCATTTTGCATAGCCTCAAGGTTTTTGATAGTATCAAGCAAACTCTCGCCTTTGTTTGTGCTAGAAATATTTGGCGCAAGTGCTGTGCTGTGCGCTCCAAGCCTTTTGCTAGCAAGCTCAAAACTAATTCTAGTTCTGGTTGAATTTTCAAAAAAAGCATGAATTATGCTTTTATTTTCTAGCAAATTTTCGCAGCGATTAGTGCTTTTGCCTAGCTTTTTAAAATGCGCCGCTAAGCTTACAAGCTTTGCTATATCATCAAAACTAAGGTCTTGCGTGCTGATTAAATCTTTCATCTTACCACCTTTGCTCAAAAATTTAGGCAAAATTTTAGCTTAAAAAAGCTTATAATTTAAGTAAATTTTGCTAGAATTACAAACTTATTTTAAATAAAAGGCAAATAATGCGAGGCTACAAAATATTCTCAGGCACAGCAAATGCTGAATTTTCTAGGCAGATTGTAAAATATCTTGGCATTCCACTTGCTGAGGCTTCAATCAAACGTTTTAGTGATGGCGAAATTAGCGTTCAAGTTGGCGAGAGCGTTCGTGGTAAGGATGTTTTCATCGTCCAGCCAACCTGTGCGCCAACTGATAGCAATTTAATGGAACTACTTATTTTAAGTGATGCTTTAAAGCGCAGCTCAGCAAGCTCAGTTAATGCGGTGATTCCATACTTTGGCTATGCAAGGCAGGACAGAAAAGCAGCACCACGTGTGCCAATTACAGCTAAGCTAGTGGCAAATATGATAAGAACCGCTGGTATCGACAGGGTTATTACGATGGATCTTCACGCAGGGCAGATTCAAGGATTTTTTGATATTCCAGTGGATAATCTTTATGGCACGATTGCTTTTGTAAATTATGTAAAAAACAAGCATTTAGCAAATCCAATCGTAGCAAGCCCAGATATAGGTGGCGTGGCACGTGCTCGTTCTTTGGCAAAGACCTTAAATCTTGATCTAGCTATCATCGACAAGCGCCGTGAAAAAGCAAATGAAAGCGAGGTTATGAATGTAATCGGCGATGTAAATGGCAAAGATGTGATTTTAATCGATGATATGGTTGATACCGCTGGAACGCTGGTAAAAGCAGCATCTGCCTTTAAAGATAGAGGTGCTACTAGCGTGATTGCCTTTTGTACCCATCCGGTTTTAAGTGGCCCTGCCTACGAGCGCATCGCAACTGGCGCAATTGACGAACTAGTAGTAACTGATACAATTCCGCTAAAAGAAAATAACGAGCATATAAAGGTGATTTCAGTAGCACCGCTTTTTGCTGAGGTCATACGCCGTGTATATCACGATGAGAGTGTAAATAGCTTGTTTACAATCTAATTTAAAAACTCAGTTTTACAACATCTAGCTGGGTGAATTTTCTAAATTTTTTAAAAAATTCAATTTTTCAAAAAATTCAGCTTTGAATTTTTTGAATTTTATAAAATTCACCACTTCGTCATTGCCTTTTATTTGTCGTTGCCATTTCCGTCACCCAGAGATTTTCGCTTGCGAAAATCGTGGCAATCTCATATAAATTAAACTGAATTTTATAAAATTCATTAGTTTTACTGACAGTTGCATTTTTTACAACTGCCAGTTTTTAGGGCTTTTAGCCTTTTATCAAGGCTTTAGTCCTGTGATTTGCGCCTCAAGCTCTTTAATGCGCTTAACTAGCTTCAAGCTGATTTGAGATAATGCCTTTGCTAAGCGTATTTGTGATGCTAATGACATTAAATCCAGCCATCGCAGCAAAGTCCTTGCGTGAAATATTTAGAGCTTCAAGCTCAGCTTTAAACTCTTCGCTAGTCATTTTAACCCCTTTTCAAGCTTTGTAATCTTGCTTTTTAGTATTATTATTTGTATTGACATTGCGACCAAAATTGCACAAATTGCTACATTTAGCATTTTTTATCCTTTTTATGATATAATTCCACACAAGGTGGTAAGGGGCTGTTGTCGCAGCCCCTAGCTCTTATTTGATAAGAGCTAAAATCGCAGCTAGTAGTGAAATTGTCGCTGCGATAAGATTTATGATTTCTGCTTTAATCTTTACCACCCCCTTTCTTTTTATACTGAAATTATAGATGATTCTTAAACATTGTATAAAACCTTGTATAAAAAATATTTATTATTGCCTTAAATGATGAAATAACTGAATATTATAGCATATATCACACTACTACGCGGGGCGAAGCTAAAAAGCGGTCGAGCACCTTTATCTATTTTTTTGGATTAAATTCTAGAATTTTATTTTTTGTTAAATTTTAGAATTTAAAATTACGCAAGAATTTGGCTTTAAATTCTAGAATTTTAATCCCACTTATTAAGG
>CALEHZ010000402.1 GCA_937875715.1 uncultured Campylobacter sp.
AATATTTTTAAAGAATAATTTTTTTTATATTTTTTTATTAAATTTTTTATAAATTTATGGTAAATTTTATTTATTCTTAAAGTAAAATTTTGCTAAAATTACGCGTTAAAAATTCCAAATTTAAAGGGGGCAAATTGAAAGTTCATGAGTTTGTGATCTGCAATCCATTGCTCTGCATCGGCTGTAAAGCCTGTATGAAAGCCTGCGCAAAAGAGGCTTTCAAACGAGGTAAGCTCGCAAAACCTAGACTTGATGTAATCAAGCTAACTAGCGGTGTGATGCCAAATCAATGCAGACAATGTGACGATGCACCTTGTGCAAAGGTCTGTCCAAGCACAGCGCTAAGAAATATGGGCGGATATGTAGAAGTCTATGAAAGACTTTGTATTGGATGTTCGCTATGTACAGTTGCTTGTCCATATGGCGCAATCGAGCTAGTAAGCGAAGAAGTCGCCTCAAATGGCCTAGCCAAAAATGAATACGATGTTTGCGGCGATGGCTATATGAGCGTGGCGATAAAATGCGACATTTGCGATGGCAGAGCAGCTGGGTCAGCCTGCGTGGAAGCCTGTCCAAAAGGCGCTTTGGTACATGTAAAACCGCAAAGTGGCAAACACAAATACGGCGCAAAACTAAAAGATACTGAAAAAATGAGCTCATTTATCGCTGATATTTTGGGCTGTGAGCCGCCTGTAATTGAAACTGCTGCGTCAAAACCAAAACCAGCACCAAAAGCACCTGAGCCAGAAAATTCAAAAGCTTCAGAAAATTCAAAAGTTTCAGAAAATTCAGCCGATAATTCTGCGCCAAATCCTGCTGTTTTAGAAAATTCAAACGCAGCAAATGATGCGCAAAAGGGAGGTGAGTGATGTTTGCTAGTGTTTGTTTAGGATTTTTCATCCTCTCAATCTTGATTTTTGTATTTTATAATTGCAGCGACTTAGCAAGAAAAATCGGCTTTAGCGCACTTGCGATTTTAAATCTTTGTTTGATTTACACACTTTGCGTTGGAGTAGATGGCTTTGTTTTAAAGGGAATTATCACAGCGCCTGTGTTTGAGATGGACAATTTAGCTAGATTTTTTGCCTTTATTGTAGCTATTATCGCGCTTGCTTCGAGCCTTCATAGCCTTTGGTATAACAAAACATTTAAGTTTAATAACGCTGTTTTTGTAAGCCTTTTTAGCGGCTTTGAGCTAAGTATGATTATGCTTTTAGCTTCTTCAAATGTTTTTATTTTCATCATTTTATGGGAAGTTATGACCTTGCTTTCAGCCTTGATGCTAAAATTTAATGATAGCCAAAACTCAAATAAAATCGTTATGCTATATCTTGGCATAGCACAGCTTGGTGCGTTTTGTTTGATTATAGCGCTACTTTGGCTAAGTTTCTTAGGCGGAGAAGACATTAGGGGCTGGAGCAGCATTAGCACACCACATGCTGTGCTTATAGCGATTTTGATTTTAATTGGCTTTGGCTCAAAAGCTGGAATGATCGGCTTTCATGTCTGGTCGCCGCTTGCATATACTCTAGCACCTTCAAATGTTTCATCAATGATGAGCGCTGCGATGAGTAAGGTGGCGATTTTTGGTCTTATAAAATTCACTTTGCTTTTGGATCTAAACTTTTATTTTGCCTTGGCTGTTATGATTTTAGGGGCGTTTGGAGCACTTTATGGAGTGATTTTTGCCTTGGTTCAAAACTCATACAAAAGGCTTGTGGCGTATAGCTCGGTTGAAAACATAGGTATTATTTTGCTTGCCTTTGGTCTTGGGCTTTTTGGTCTAGCTACAAAAAATTCACTTTTAACTACGCTTGGACTTGTAGCTGCTTTATTTCACTGCCTAAATCACGCTTTGTTTAAAAGCTTGCTTTTCTTAGCTTGTGGAAATATCTACGCCACTACACGCAAAAAGCTTTTTGACGAGCTTGGCGGACTAAATAAATACCTAAAAGCTACTGGAATCTGCGTGATGATAGCTTGTATCGCAATCGCAGCCTTGCCACCATTAAATGGCTTTTTTAGCGAGTGGCTGATTTACAAAGGACTTTTAAATAAGCTTGATTTTGTTTCAGCCAGACTTGTATTTGCTATTTGCTTAATCAGTCTTGCTTTGATGGGCGTAATTTGCGTTTTAGCCTTTATAAAATTCTATGGACTTTTATTTAGCGGAATTGCTAGAGTTGATATGACAATCGGAGAACAACCTGGAGTTTTAGCAAATCTTGCTTTAATTATTTTGGCTATTTTATGTGTGCTTGTAAGTATTTTTGCTAATGATATTTCAGCTTGTATTAGCACCACTTTAAGCACTCATGCAAATGCTAACCTTGTAAATACAGAGCTTATAAATTTACCTTTAGTTTGGGTATTTTTACTAGCCTTAATCGCTTTGCCTTTTATTTTGGCAAAATTATTTACAAATCCAAATCTACGCTTTACAAAGCCTTGGGCTTGTGGCTTTAAATATGATAATAGTATGCAAGCAAGCTCATCAAGCTTAATTGCTGATATTAGAAAGCTTGTAAAATTCATAGTAAATGAAAAAATGAGCTTTAAGCCAGATGGATATTTTGGTGCTTTGGAGTATAAAGTAAGCACAAGCGATAGATTTTATACTCATATTTATGAGCCTATAATTAAATTTTTTGAGGTTTTTGGCGATAAAATCGGCATTGTCCAAAACGGCAAAGCTGGATTTTATATAGCTTATATTCTGCTTTATTTATTTTTTATGTTAAGCGGAGTATTTTACTTTTTAGGAGGGGCGCTATGACTTTATCTGTAATTTTTGCTTTATTGCTTACGCCTTTGTTAGACGGAATTGTAAGAAACTTGCGTGGAAAAATTCAATCACGCGTAGGCTATCCAATTTTTCAAACATATTATGATTTAAGCAAACTTTCAAAAAGAGCTAGAACTGCGCCTTATACAGCAAGTTGGGTGTTTTTCTTTACTCCATTTTTGCTTTTTGCTCTCTCAGTAATTTTGGTGCTAATTGCTAATTTAACGGTATTTAATGACATAATTTTATTTATTTATGTCTTAGCTTTCTTTAGATTTATTTTAGGTATTGAGAGCTTAGAAAGTGCTAGTCCTTTTGCAGCAGTCGGCGCAAGCAGAGAAAGCAATGTGGCATTATACGCTGAGCCAATTATGATAATTTCTGTTTTGGTGCTATGTGCGGTAAATTCTACTACTGACATTATGCAAATTAGAGCAAATTTGCTTGAAAACGGTATAAACTCAGCTTCTTATATTTTAGCCGCAGTTGCTTTTATTTGGGCTATTTATTTAGAGCTTGGCAGAAAGCCATTTGACTTAGCAGAAGCAGAACAAGAAATTCACGAGGGCGTGGCTGCTGAGTTTAGCGGTAGAGATTTAGCCTTTTTAGACTTTGCGCTTTTACTAAAACAATATGCGATGATGAGCCTTTTTGTAGTGCTTTTCATTCCTTTTAGCTTTGGCAATGCTGTGATGGATAGCGTGTTTGTTTTTGTTTGTGTTGGAATTTTCTACATTTTAGCTATTATGATGGATAACTTTGGCCCAAGATTTAAGGTTTTAACCTCAGGTAGATTTAATGCCTTTTTGGTTTTAGGTATAGCACTTTTGGCGCTTAGCTTTTATGTAGTGGGAGTTTGAGATGGAAATTTTAACTTATATTTTTATGCTTTTAGCGCTGCTTTGCTTTGGGCTTAGGTCTTATAAGCTAAGCTTGGGCTTTTATGTGCTAAATACCTTGGCTTTAGTGGCTTTGTTTGCTATTTTAGCAGGCGAGTATCACGCTAGCGAGCTTTCACACTGGGCGATAACTAGCTTTGTTACAAAAGCAGTTTTGGTGCCAGCAATTTTATTTTATACACTTAAAAAAGCTGGCGAACCAAATGAGAGCGAGCCAATTGGTGGCTTTTTATTTAGCATTGTGATTGCTTGTGGCGTTAGCATTGGTGTGGCTGTGATTTTTGCGCCTGTTTTTGAGCCTTTTGCTATGATAAAAAATTCACTGCTTTTAAAAGCTAGTATTTTTGTATTTATGATAGGACTGAGCTTCTTTATTTTAAGAACTTCGTTTTTTAAGCAAATAATAGGATATTGCTTAATTGAGCACGGAATTCACCTAAGCCTTGCTCTAAATGCTTATAATGCTAGTGCACTTGCTGAAATTGGCATTGTAAGCGATGCGATTTTCTGCGTGATTGTAATGTGTGTTCTGTCTTTAAAATACAGAGCAATTTTTGGTAGTTTTTCAAATGTTGAAGCTACACATTTAAGGGGCTAATATGGATATTTTATTTTATGCTTTGCTTATTCCTTTGCTTGGAGCTTTGGTAGTTTATTTAGTGCCAGCAGGTGTGATAAATATAGTTCATATAGCATTTAGTGCAGCCACTTCGTTTGTTTTACTAAAACTTGTTTTCATAGCAAGTAGTGGTGAGATTTTATACGCACTAGATTCTAATCTATTTTTAGATCCGCTTGGGGCAGTGTTTTTGTTTATCATAGCAGTTAGTGGCTTTTTTATCAATCTATACTTCCCAACATACATAAAATGGCAGTATTTAAGCGTGATAAAAAAGAAAGTTTTATTAAGCCTTGCTCATATTACTGTTTTTGCTATGATTTTAGCTAGTATTAGCAATAACTTGATTTTAATGTGGGCAGCAATAGAGGCGACTACGATAGCTACGCTATTTATGGTAACTTACAAAGATGATAAAAAAATCATCGAAGCTGGATATAAATACATCATGGTCTGCTCAATAGGCCTTAGCCTTGCGATGTTTGCTACGATTTTATTGTATTCAAGCGCATTCCATACTTTTGGCGATGTAAAAGAGCTAATTTTCTTTTCATTTTTACAAAATACAAGAGATTTAGACCCAACGCTTTCAAAAATTGTCTTTATTTTTGCACTAATTGGCTTTGGCACAAAGGCTGGTCTTGCGCCAACTCATACTTGGCTGCCAGATGCACACGCAAGTGGTCCAGCACCAACTTCAGCTATGCTAAGTGGTATAGTGCTAAAAGTGGCTATGCTTGGGCTAATTCGCTATTATATAATTGTGCTAAATAACGCAGGTCCTGCTTTTGTAGAACAAACTATGCTAATAAGCGGCTTATTTACTACATTTTTAGCTGGAATTTTCCTTATTAGACAGCATGATATTAAGCGTATGTTTGCTTATCACTCTGTGGTTCATATGGGCGTAGTTGCCTTTGGTTTAGGCGTTGGCGGCAAGCTTGGCGTGTTTGCAGCGATTTTCCACTGCTTAGCTCACAGCCTTACAAAAGCACTTGCTTTCTTGGTTACTGGAAACACAGGCAGGATTTATGGAACAAATGATATGACAAAAATGGGTGGCATGATTAAAATTGCACCAGTTACTACGGTTTTACTTGGAATTGCGATTTGTTCGCTTGTAGGTGTGCCTGCATTTAGCATTTTTGTTAGTGAGTTTATGATGTTTAAAGCTAGCATAATGGATGCGCAATATCTAATTGCTATTTTATTTGCTATTGCTTTGCTTATCATCTTTATTGCTGATTTTTCTCACTTTTTCTTAGCTGGCTTTAACGAGCCTAGAGGCAAGGTTCATTATAACGGCGAAATGAGCTTTTATGAGAATTTGCCAGTAATTGCCTTTGGTATTTTGGTTATCGCTTTTGGTGTATGGAAATTTGAGTTTTTCTGGGGCTTGATTGGTGCTAGCGTGGATATGATAAGGGGATTACAATGAATAAAGTGATAAATGAAATCAGCAATAGATTTAAAGTACTTGAAGTAAGCAAACAAACTGATGAACAATTTACTATTTTAGTAGAGTTAAACGACTTGCCAAAAGTCGTAGCCACTTTATATTATGAGTATGGTGGCTGGATGAGCACAGCTGTGGCAAACGATGAAAGGGCGATAAATAAAAACTTTGCACTTTATTATGTGCTCTCAATCGAAGGTGCAAAGCAAGAATTAGATTACGCCCCAAATGAAAACTATGACGCAAGCAAAGCGCCAATTGAAGCTGATGAAAAATTCTACATAAATGTAAAAGCTTTTGTAGACCCAAAAGATAAAACTTTTCCATCAGTTACGCCACTAGTGCCAGCTTGCGTGTGGTATGAGCGTGAATTTTATGACATGTTTGGCATCGTAGCTGAGGGCTTGCCTGATAAAAGGCGCTTAGTTTTAAGCGATGATTTTCCAGATGATATCTGCGAAGGGATTTATCAAAAAGGTCAGTTTGAATGTATGTGGAATGGGCGAATAAA
>CALEHZ010000403.1 GCA_937875715.1 uncultured Campylobacter sp.
TTTTGCCCTCGCCGCTGATTTTTGAAAAGTTTAAAGCATTTTTGTCAGGCACTTTTAAAACGCCATCTTTGGCTATAGTTAAAGTAGCATCTTTAAAAAATTTAACCACATTTGCTGATACTGTGCCTTCTACTGTGTTATTTTCTCTAGCGGTCCATAATTCATTAGCACTAGAGTTTGAAATACTGCTATTATCCCAAAGCAAAATCCAATCAGCATTTACATTTTCTGCTTTGCTTCTAAATAAAAAAACTTTTGAAGATTCAATTGTGGCATCTTTAGCATCTAATGAAGCATTATATAAACGTATACTGTGCATTCCGCTACCATTTCCATATAATAAAAAATCATCATAATTAAGATTTAAATCCTCACTCTTTATTCCAGACACATCAACATGCCCAGGACCTTCCTTGAAGCTATATTTGCCATTTTGAAAATACACCTTTGTCATTTTTTCTCCTTGTTTTGTATTTTATCTTTTTTTGTATTTTTTAAAAAATTTAGCTTTGAATTTTTTAAAAAATTAAAAGCTAAATTCATGGCTGCAAAATTGAATTTTTTAAAATTGAATTTTTTAAAAAATTCAAACTCGCCGCAGTTTCTGAATTTTCTAAAAAATTCAGACCCAGCGGGCTGCGAAGCAGAAAATTCAGAAAATTCAGCTTTTAGAAAATTCAAAAAATTCACTCTAAATTTCTTATAAAATAAGTCAAACTCTTGCTTAAATCAAGCTTTTTAAACTCAGAGTGATTTACAGCCAGCACCACGCTATCAAAGCCAGAAAATTCACAAGCAGAAATTTCAGAAAATTCAAGCAAATCAATACCATAAAATTTCTTTACCTCATCAGCTCTAGCCCACGGATCGCAAACGCTGATTTTACAGCCAAAATCACGCAGTTCATTTATCACATCAATTACCTTAGAATTGCGAATATCAGGGCAATTTTGCTTAAAAGTAATTCCTAGGATTAAAATCTTTGCATCACGGATTTTAAGCCCATTTGCTATCATATTTTTTACTATTTGATTTGCGTGGTAAATGCCCATATTATCGTTTATTCTGCGGCCTGCTAGGATGATTTCAGGGTGATGTCCGATGGCCTGGGCTTTGTGCGTTAGATAGTATGGATCTACGCCGATACAATGCCCACCTACAAGCCCAGGCGTAAAAGGCAGAAAATTCCACTTCGTAGCCGCAGCTTTAAGCACTTCGCCCGTGTCAATTCCCATTTTATCAAAGATCATTTTTAGCTCATTTACAAAGGCGATATTTATGTCTCTTTGAGTGTTTTCTATGACTTTAGCAGCTTCTGCTACTTTTATACTGCTTGCTTTATACACGCCAGCTTCTATCACGCTAGCGTAGACCTTTTCAACTACTTCAAGCGCACTAGCAGAGCTAGCTGAGATAATTTTTTTAATCTTAGTTACCGTGTGTTCTTTATCGCCTGGATTTATACGCTCAGGGCTATATCCTAGCTCAAAATCCACGCCAAATTTCAGCCCAGAACTCTCCAAAATCGGCTTACAAATCTCTTCTGTAGCACCTGGATAAACTGTGCTTTCATACACCACTATATCGCCACTTTTTAGCACCTTTGCTATACTTGCGCTTGCGCCTTCAAGCGGGCTTAAATCAGGATTATTATACTCATCAATAGGCGTTGGCACCGTTACTATGTAGAAATTACACTCTTTAATGCTTTCTAAATCAGCACTAAAGCTCATGCCATTTTCTAGCACCTTTTTCATTTGATTTTCATCAAGTTCTAAGGTGCGATCAAAGCCAGATTTTAGCTCGTCAATGCGTGTGAGATTTAAATCAAAGCCTCGCACTTCAAACTTAGCTGACAAGGCAGCCCCAAGCGGCATTCCTACATAGCCAAGACCTATGATTGCAATTTTAATTTCTTTCATTTTTTATCCTTTTTTATAAATTGTCATTGTAAGGCTCATAATGAGTTTCATTTGATTTTTCTGCTTTATTATTTGGCAAATATGAAGAGGCGGCGAATTTTATAAGCTCATTTTCTATACACTCGCAAAAAGGCTTTGTGTAGCTCATATCAGCTTTTTCATTTTGTAAATACTCGCTCATCACGCTAATATACTCATAATATTTGCTAATGTTTAAATTTCCACGCAAAAGCTCGTATTTTAAAAACAGCCAGTAGGTGTTTAATGCGTCACTTTGGCAGTATTCGTTAATTTTGTCGATTTCGTCATTGTAGTATAGCTCTAAGACTTGATCGCCATGGATATCGTATTTGCCAGGCAGCCCAAGGCTAGCGCAAAGCGTATCAAGCTTTAGTCCGCTAACAGCTTTAAAATCGCTAATGAAATCAAGCAAATCCATCGCCCACGCACCATCATAGCGAGTTTTATAGTTACACCATTTATCAACTGCGTTAAAGTATTTTGGAACGCTAAGATTGTATTTCATCGCTCTAATCATCATCATAGGTAGATCAAAGCCACGACCATTGTAGCTAACAAGCCTTGGTGTATGCTTGTCAATAAAGCCTAGAAATTCACTTAAAATTTCTTCTTCGCTATCGCCTTTGATGCTGCTAACTCGCATAAATTTACCATGGATATCAGCTAAAACTGCTGAAATACACACGATTTTGTGAAAATTCACTGGCAAAAAGGAACTAGTGCTAACTTCGCTTTGGCGCAAAAAAGCAAGCTCGCTAAGCTTTTTGGCATTGATTTTGCCATCTGCATCAAGGCAGTTTTTGATATCATCTTTATCCATTGTCCGCTCTAAAGCATCCACATCAGGTATGGTCTCAGTATCAAAAACGCAGATAAAATCACCGAATTTACATAAATTTCCCATTTTTTTGCCTTCGTTTACTAATTTGAACCAAAAAAAGCTTATAATTATACACAAAATTTTTGGAGAATAAACTGAAAATCGCAATTATTAAGCTCTCATCGCTTGGGGATATCGTTCATTGTGCCATTGTTTTACAATTTATTAAAAAATTTGTGCCAGATGCACATATATCGTGGTTTGTGGATAGTAAGTTTGCTAAGATTTTAGACTTTGTATCTAGCATTGATGAGGTTATTGCTTTGCCATTAAAAGAGAAAAACTACAAGCAAACTTGGCAAATTTTAAAAGCTCATAGAGGAAAATTCGACCTTATAATTGATTTTCAAGGACTTATTAAATCAGCTATAATTGCTAGAATGCTAGGCGCTAATATTTTTGGCTTTGATAAAAATAGCGCAAAAGAAGGACTTGCTAGTATTTTTTATAGCAAAAAATTCAGCTGTAATTACGCTAGAAACATTATTTTACGCAATTTAGAACTAAGCGCATTTGCTCTAAATTTTAGCTTTGAAAAAGAAGATATTATTCACAAAATGCCTTGTTTTAGCGCACCAGCACAGGCGATTAAGGATTTAAAACAAGAATTAGACAAAAAATCAGGTGAAAAATTCATTTTAATCGCACCTTTTGCTAGCGAAAAAAATAAATGCTACTCTCATTTTAATGAAGTTATAAAAAGCCTTAGTAAGCACGCTAAATGCTTTGTCATAGCCGGAAATGAAAAAGAAGAAAAAAGCGCAAAAGAGCTTATAAATGGGCTTGATGCTAGGCTTTTATATCCTTTGGATCTGGGGCAAATTTTAGCTTTGTTTAAGCTTTGTGATTTGGTTATTGGTAACGACAGCGGAATTACGCATTTAGCATGGGCACAAAACTGCGCTACAATCACGCTTTTTGGCAATCGCCCAGCTAGTAGAAACACCTACGATACTTTAAAAAATATTAGCTTTCAAGCCACACCAAAGCACGAAATAGACGCAAGACACATAGATAAAGATGACTTTTGTATAAATGAGCTAGACCCAACGCAAATCATAAACTGCGCTTTGGAGCTAATTCATGCTTGATGCTTGTTATTTAGCGCTTTACTACACTTTTAGAGCGTTTTTTTTATACGCACCAAAGTCTATGAGTTTGAATTTTCTAAAAATCTTAGCAAAAGCTTTCTTTAAGCTTGATAAAAAGCACACAAAAATAATGAAAACAAATATAAAAATGTGCTTTGATGAGCTTAATGAAGCCCAAATAAACGAGCTTGTTTTAAAAACTTATAATAATTTTGCTCTGTTTTTGCGTGAGTTTATCATCAATCAAAATACTACAAAAGAGCAGATTTTAAGCAAGATTTGCTTTGAAAACGAAGATATTTTGCTAAATGCCCTTGCTACAAATCGCCCAATCATCGTAAGCACGGCTCATTATGGCAACTGGGAGCTTTTTAGCCTAGCGATGGCAGCAAAGTTTGGCGCTGTTTCAATCATCGGCCGCAGCCTAGATAGCGCTAAAATGAATGAAATTCTAAGCAAAAATCGCCGCCGTTTTGATATAGAGCTAATTGACAAAAATAATGCCGCAAAGCCTGTAATAGCCGCTTTAAAAGAAAGGCGACTACTTGGAGTTTTAGTAGATCAAAATACAGCTAAAAAAGATGGAATTGAGTGTGAATTTTTTGGCAAAAAGATCATGCACACGCCAGCAGCTAGCGTCTTTGCTAGCAAGATGAACGCTCTTATTATCCCGGCTTTTATAATGCGAGAAAATTCTAAAAAATTCAAAATCATTTTTTACCCACAAATTGACATTAAAGAACTAGAAAAAAGCATGGACAAGCAAGCTGCGATTTTAGCTG
>CALEHZ010000404.1 GCA_937875715.1 uncultured Campylobacter sp.
CAAAGTGAATTTTATAAAATTCAAAAGAAAAATTATTTATCTTTTACTGAACTTAGCATAGCTTTTATATCATTTGTGTATTTGCCAGTATTGTCTGTCACACTAAAGATAATAGCATATTTGCCTTCCATTCCTACTGTAACTTGTGAATTATTTGGCCCCATGAATTGTGCTGTGCCATTATCCATATAAGTAACCTTAGGATTGCTTATCTCCATTCCTGCTGCGAGCTGTTCTACAGTGCCTTTTAGATCAAGCCCTTCTGCATCTATTTTTGATACAGTTAGCACAGCTTCTTTATTTGGCGCAAAGAAATACGTGCCATCGCCTTCTGGGTCTTCTTCTATGCTCCAGCCATTAGCCACATTTATTGACATAAATTTATTTTGATACTCACCAGCAAAAGCTGACGCACTAAACATTCCAGCTATTAAAGCTGCTACAAGTAATTTTTTCATTTTCTTTCCTTTTTAAGTTAATTTTTTACATATTTTCTAATTTGCTAAAATCCATAGCAAACACCACAAAAGCAATGCTAAGAATGCTAATTGTAATCGGCAGCCAAACAGCCCAGCTATTTTTACCACCAAGCAGTTCTAGTGCGTCGTCGCCTTTTTCAAGCGCTGCTTCAAAGTTTTTTATCACTTTATATTTCGCAAACACAGCACAAAATATCATAGGGATAAAAACAAAATTACTAGCATCTGGCGATACAAACTGCACACAAAGCGAAATCGCCACGCCGATTGCAAATAAAATCGCACCAAGCGTATATTCTTTTCTAAAAAAGAAAAACCAACATTGCCCAAAAAATGCCCACCAAGACCAAGTAAGCTTAAATTTTAACTCCTCGTTATTGGCAAAAAATTTCTCAGCCGCTCTTGCATAGAGCTCAACTTTTTTTGGAGTTTGTAAATAGATCTCAAGCTTTTTTCTTAAAAGCTCGGGATTGCTAAAAACTTTTTGTGACTCTTGCGTCATTTTTTCTGCCCTACTCTATATCAGCAGTGCCGTCTGATCTTAGCGTTACTTTGCTAGCAGAGCCAAGATTTAAGCCAGAAAAATCTATTTGAGTGCCCTCATAGTCTTGCGCTGTCAAATCGATGTTTTTTGTCTCGTTTAACTCTACTTGGATGCCCTCACCTGGTGCTAGCGCACTATCTAGTAGATTTTCTACATCTGTTTCAGAGCTGCGTGACAAGCCGATAAAAGTTATCGAAAAATCACAGCCATTCATGATGGTTACGGTTTTTGCACTAAGAGTGCTACCAAAAGCGCTAGCAAGCAGTGCTACGATTAACGCTTTTGAGAAAATTTTCATTTTCTCCTCCTTTTGAAAAATTTTTCAATTTCTCTCTTGCGAGATAAATTTCGCTGTGATTATAACAATTTTTTTGAAAAAATTTATTATTTATTTAAAAAAATTTTAATTATTTTTTACTTTGTGAATTTTATAAAATTCAGCGCTGAATTTTATAAAAAATGAATT
>CALEHZ010000405.1 GCA_937875715.1 uncultured Campylobacter sp.
GTATGCGCTCACGCCGGTTTTTGCCTGCTTAGCATCAATGCTGATTGTAAAGGCGGTTTCATGGCAGCTTGTGTTGCTTGCCACCATCGGAACAAGCTCAAATTTTTTGGCAAGTTCGGCGCTAAGTGGAGTACAAAGCACGCCACGCGCATGAGTAATCATAAAATTTACTTTGCTTTCATCGCAAAAAGACGCCGCACATACGACATCGCCTTCGTTTTCTCTATCTTCATCATCGGTCATTACGACCATTTTACCAGCTTTTATATCTTCAATAGCTTTTAATACATTTTCAAATGCCATTTTTAGAATTCCTTTAAAAATTTTCCGTTACTTTATCGCAATTTGGTTAATATTTAAGCAATTTTGCTACAATTTACGCTGAATTTTTTAAAAAAAGGAGAAAAAATGCGAGTTTTACTCATAAAAGATGTAAAAGGGCTTGGCAAAGCTGGCGAAGTAAAAGAAGTAAAAGACGGATATGGAAATAACTTTTTAATAGGCAAAGGTTACGCAAAAGCCGCAACTGACGCTGTTTTAAGACAATGGGAAGCAAGCAAAAAAGCAAAAGCTGAGAGTGATGCTTATGAGATAAAAGAAGCGCAAGTTTTAGCTGATGAACTTAGCAAATTAAAGCTTGAAATAAGCGCTAAAATCGGCGCAAATGGAGCGCTTTTTGGCTCTATTACAAAAGATGAAATCGCAAATGCCATAAAAGAGAAAAAAGGCTTTGAAATAGATAAAAAATGCTTAGAATATGACGCAATAAAAACGCCTGGCGAGTATGAAATAACGGCAAAATTAAAACATCAAATAAGCGCAAAATTTATTTTATCAGTAAAAGGCGAGTAATGTTTCACGCAACTACGATTTTAGCATATAAAGGGCCAAAAGGCTCAGTCATTGGCGGCGATGGGCAAGTAAGCTTTGGAAATACCATTATGAAAGGCAACGCAACTAAAATTCGCAAACTTGATAATGGGAAAATTCTAGCTGGTTTTGCTGGTAGCACGGCTGATGCGTTTAATCTTTTTGATATGTTTGAGAGAATTCTAGAAAGCGCAAAAGGCGATTTGATGAAGGCTGCTGTGGAGTTTAGCAAAGAGTGGCGCAAAGATAAATATTTGCGAAAATTAGAAGCTATGATGTTAGTTCTCAATAGAGAACATATATTTTTGCTAAGTGGTACAGGCGATGTAGTTGAGCCAGAAGATGGCTCTTTAGCAGCTATTGGAAGTGGTGGAAACTACGCTATTTCAGCTGCAAGGGCGCTAAAAGCTCACTCAAAACTAAATGAGTTAGAGCTTGTAAAAGAAAGCTTAAAAATCGCAGCAGACATCTGTATATACACAAATCACAATATTAAAACCTTTGAAATTTGGGATGAAAATAATGAATAAAAAAGATATGAAACCAAAAGAAATAGTAGAATTTCTTGATGATTATGTAATCGGGCAAAAAGAGGCTAAAAAGGTAATTGCCATCGCACTTCGCAATCGCTGGCGCAGAATGCAGCTAAGCCCAGAACTACAAGATGACATAATCCCTAAAAATATCCTTATGATAGGCTCAACAGGCGTTGGCAAGACTGAAATCGCAAGGCGTCTAGCAAAAATGTTTGGTATGCCTTTTATCAAAGTAGAAGCTAGCAAATACACAGAAGTTGGCTTTGTAGGGCGTGATGTAGAAAGCATGGTGCGTGACCTAGCGGCTGCAAGCCTAAATCTACTAAAAGCAGAAGAGAGAGAAAAAAAGGCTGATGAAATTAGCCAATACATTGAAAAACGCATTTTAGAGCGTCTTTTGCCGCCTTTGCCAAAGGGTGCTAGTGAAGAAAAAGAGCGTGATTATGAAATGAGCTACGCTAAGATGAAAGAGCGACTAAAATCTGGCGAGCTTGATGAGCGTGTGATAAATATAGAAATGAGCGAATCTGCCTTTGATAGTGCGCCAAATCTGCCGCCTGAAATGAGCCAAATGCAAGATAGCATTATAAAAGTAATAGGCATAGGGCAAAAAAAAGTAAATAAAGAACTAAAAGTAAAAGATGCTAAAAATATGCTTAAAAACGAGGCTTGTGAGAAAATTCTAGACATGGATAGCCTAAAATCAAAGGCGCTTAAAAGAGCCCAAGATGAAGGAATAATTTTCATTGATGAGATTGATAAAGTAGCTGTGCCAAGTAATGCTAGCGGGCGGGCTGATCCAAGTAAAGAAGGCGTTCAGCGAGATTTATTGCCCATTGTGGAGGGCAGCAGCGTAAATACAAATATAGGTGCTATAAAAACAGATCATATTCTTTTTATCGCAGCTGGAGCCTTTCACATGGCAAAGCCAAGCGATCTTATTCCTGAGCTTCAAGGTCGTTTTCCACTGCGTGTAAATCTTGATAGCCTTGATGAAAATGCGCTTTATGAAATTTTAACAAAGCCTAAAAACGCACTGCCAGCGCAGTATAAGGCGCTTTTAGCAACTGAGGGAATAGAGCTTGATTTTGATGATGAGGCGCTTAAAAAAATCGCTGCTATCACACACAGAGCAAATGAAAAGGTAGAAGATATCGGCGCTAGGCGTCTTCACACTGTGATTGAGCGTGTGCTTGAAGACATAAGCTATGAGTGCGAAAGTGGCAAAACTACAATCACTGCCGAGCTAGTAGGCGAAAAACTAGCCGATGTCGCTCAAAATCAGGATTTAGCAAAATATATACTTTAGGATATATTTTGCTAAAATCTTAAAGGCAAAATACATTTTGTAAAAAATGAATTTTTTGAATTTTATGAATTTTATAAAATTCAGCCACTTCCGTCATTGCGAGATTTTTTGCGGCAGCAAAAAATCGTGGCACCCAACGGATTGCGAAGCAAAATCTCTTTTGAATTTTATAAAATTCACTTTATTTTGCCTTGGGATTGCTCCCTTTGCTTCGCAAGCCTCGCAATGACGGACAAAGTGAATTTTTTGGATTTTATAAAATTCGCCGCAGTGTCACTAAACCAAAAAATTCAAAGTGAATTTTATAAAATTCACCCAGTGGGACGAAGTAAAAAAT
>CALEHZ010000406.1 GCA_937875715.1 uncultured Campylobacter sp.
AATTCACTGATTTTTAAAAAATTCAAAACAAAATTTCAAAAAATTCAAAGCTTAATTTTTTCTTCGCATCGGCGACCTAGATTATATAACTGCAATTGATTTGAATTTTCTAAATTATTTGTAATGCTTCTAGTTGCTAGTTTTTGGCAATTTTGAATTTTTTGAATTTTATGAATTTTATGAATTTTATAAAATTCAGTTTTGAATTTTATAAAATTCAAATAAAAATTATTCTATATAAGTGCCTTGCTCTGTTGGTTTGCGTGAGATTGGCTGATTTGCTTCGTTTGTGTATACAAAGGCATTTTCGCCCTTAACGTATGAGATGATGTCGCCAAGGTCGCGGTAATTTACAGAAACGGCAAAAGGCTGCATTATGTGCCTGCTTTCGCCGCCATATTGTGGGTTATTGGCATAGCCGATGATTGCATCATTTATTTGCTGTGCACTCATTTCGCTTAGTTTGCGAGAAACGCCGTGAGCTGATTTGTTGCCTTTTTCTCCGTGACAGTGGGCGCATTTTGCTAAATAAAGCTCTTCGCCACGAGCTAGGTTAAAATCTTGTCCTTTATCCACGCCGATGTTGATTAGGCGTCTTTTTTTGCCATCTTTTGTGCTGGTGTCTTCTTTGCGTTTGGTAACACGCACGGTGGCGTTGCCATCGTATTTATTTACCAGCGCTTCAAGCTCTTTGCCAAACTCGCCGTCAGCTTCTAGCACATATCCGCCCTCATTTGCTCCAAATAACGCTGCGCAGAGCGCCGCAGCCAAGAAAGTTTTTTTCATTTCTCAAATCCTAAATAAAAAATTTTGTGATTATACAAAAAAAATATTTAATAAAAGCTCAAATTTGCTTTTTCTACTTGAATTTTTTAATTTTACCATAGTTAATTATAAAGTTTTTGCTAAAACTCATTAAAATTATGCTAAAATCATCGGATTATTTTTTAAAACGGCGAAAAAATGAATAAATTCTTATTTTTAATTACCTTGTCTTTTTCTCTTGCTTTTGGTTTTAAAGCGACATTTGATGGCGCAGTTGTAAATTGTAATAATACAGAAATCTCTGATACTGGAAATACGCTTACTAGCTGTCCTGCTGCGTTTGAAATAAATAGTGTAAATGCTGATAAAATAATAAATATTGATGGCAGCGGCGATAAAGAGAAAGATTTTTACTATTTTAAAGTAAAAAATACTAATCCTACAATAGCAATGGAACTTGATATCGCAATTCAACCAAATAAAAATACAATTTTTGAATATAGCTATTTTTCTAATGATAATAAAAGCTTAAATAAAAGTGCTGGTAGGCGCATTATGCTCTCTACTGTTTCGCCTGATGATGAGACTGCTCTTGCTTATGGAATGCCTGTTGATTTTTATTTTCAATTGATGAATGAATTTTTACCTTTGTATGGTGCTTGCTTTGATGCACCTTATGATGAAGAAAACGGCTGGGCTCAAGAAGTTTTATCTCAGCCTTCATCTAAAATTACGCTAAAGCCAGGTGAAGAAGGCTATGTTTTACTAAGAACTAAATATAATGATGGCAACGACATTAAATATCCTGGCGAAAATAAGCGTTTTGATAATAAAGTCTGTGATGCTGTAATGGGCACTTGCCAAAGTAATTTGGATGTAGAAAAATTTACTTGTATTACTAATAATACCACAGTAAGCCCAGATAAAGATGGCGATGATACTGCTAAAAAATGCTGGGATAAATATGATGCTTTTGTAAGTGGTGGAGTTTTGCCAAAGACTGATAGTCTTTTTAGTGACTTTAAATGGAACTCAAGAGACTGTGATAAGGCAGATGATAGCATACAAATAGTGGGCATAAAAATCTCATCTCATCCAAGCCCAAATACAACACCAAAAGAAATAGCAGAATCACACGCCACTGCCCTAACTACACTTATAGGCACAAAAAACTATGAAATAGACCTAGCAATGAGCACAGAAGCAGCTAGTGAACAAAGTTCAGGCTCTTATCGCTCTGTTTGTAGGCATAATAATAGTAATATTACAAAATTAGAACTATACGATGGAAATGATAAATTGATAGCAAATATATTTGATAAATTAGACCAAGCAAACTGGAAAATTCAAAATATAGAAATACCAAATGAAGCTGATTTGAACTACAAACAAATGTATGTAAGGCAAGAGTGCGGAAATACTGTAGAAAAGATATTGCGAAAAACTACAAAAGTAAGCTTAGAAAGTGCTGATAAGCTATATGCTGGCTATAGCTATGGTCTTAAAGCAAATGGTGAAAAAAATAATAGCATAGCTCATATGCTAGAAAAAACTGAAGCAGACAAATACACAGATGAAAATCTATTTTGCTCTTGGCAAAGAGAAAATGATAAAAAAAGTGTGCTAAAAAGCTATGTAAATGCAGCTAGAAGCTCAGCTGAGCCTTATCCAGTTCATTACGATACTAAAGATTTTAACAACAATCAAGTTTTTGAGGCTCTTGATGTAAATGGAGATATAGTAAAAGCCTATAATAATGCTAGAGTTGAAGTAATCATTATGAGTAAATTTGTAGACAAGGCTGATAAATATAAAGAAACAAAATGCAGTGATATGCCTGGTGCTTGTAAAATGGGATATATACAGCTTACTAACGGCACAAATGAAAATAACACAGATTTACCAAAAGGAATTTATACTGAGTTTGGCGAGAGATTTGCCTTGCAGTTTGATAATATCGGCTCTACTCAGATTTTTGGACACGATGAGACTTGGACTGCTTTTTCTCAGCAACAAAGTCATATAGGATTTACAGGTGAAAATATAAATTATCTTTGTGCATACGGCAGCGCATCAAATGAACCTATTAAAAATGATAGAGGCGAAATGGTAATCGGCTGCGATATCGGACTAAGCGATAGCAAAGAAAGTAAAAACCCAGATAAAGAAGTGATGAATTTCTACACCTTTGAACCAGCGATTGCTAAAATACAAATAGATCTTTTAAATAGTGAAATAAACGACTCTTATGGTTCTACTTACTGGACTTATATCAGAAATGCTTTAAAAAGTGATGAATTAGCAAGCCCAAAACGACCATTTGAAACCGCAGATTTAAATGCAAGCGTATTTGTGCTAGGTCCTAGCTTAGAGAACTTTTGCGAAGAAAGACCAACTACTATAGCAAACTACTCTTATTCTTCTGAGCTTGTTGAGGCTGATTTGGAATTTGGTGGCTCGCCAAAAGACCCTGTAATTGTAAGTGCTAAGAAAAAACGAGAATTAAAAGATTATATGAA
>CALEHZ010000407.1 GCA_937875715.1 uncultured Campylobacter sp.
TCATAGCGTAGGCATAGCTATAGATATTTTGCCTAAAGGCTATGAGCACAAAAATATCTACTGGGTGTGGCAGCGCAAAAAAGACCCGCAAAATTGGATGCTTTTGCCACTTCAAAAGCGCTGGATACCGCCACTTGCTGTAATAAATATATTTGAAGAAGAGGGTTTTATTTGGGGTGGCAAATGGGAACTTTGGGATAATATGCATTTTGAGTATCACCCAGAACTTATACTTTATAGAAAAAGTCAATTCTAAAAAATTCTAATGAATTTTATAAAATTCATAAAATTCAAGCGATGAATTTTATAAAATTCAATTTCGCAGCAGTGAAGAAAAGTGCTGAATTTTTTAAAAATCCATTTGTTAATAAATTTTGTCTAAAATTAGCAAATTATTTTTTTATTTAAGGATGAAAATGAAAGGCGTAATAGCTGTTATTTCACGCTTTAAAGGCTATTATAAGGATTATATTTTTCATTTTAGTATAGCGATTTTGGGTATGATTTTAGCAGCGGCTGGTGCGGCTGCTAGTGCGTATTTGGTAAAGCCGGTGCTTGATAAAATATTTATGGAAAAAAACGAAGAATTGCTTTATTTGCTGCCTTATGCGGTGATTGCGGTGTTTTTCTTAAAAGGACTTGGTACTTATTTACAAGAGTATTTCACAGCTTTTATAGGTCACGACATTGTGCGCCGTTTTCGCTTTATGCTACTTAAAAACATCATTTGCCTTGATATGAGCTTTTTTAATCGCCAAAGAAGTGGCGAGCTAATAAGCCGCAATACAAACGATATCGAACGCATTAGAAACATCGTCTCAAGCATGGTTCCTGAATTTTTTAGAGAGTTAATAACTGCTATTTGTTTGCTTGGCGTGGTGATTTATCAAAGCCCAAAACTTGCGTTTTTTGCTCTAGTGATTTTTCCAGCTGCGATTTATCCGCTTAATTTATTTGCCAAAAAAATCAAAAAAATCTCGCACCAAAGTCAAGCTAAAATCAGTGATATGACCGCTGCTTTAAGCGAAATTTTTACAAATATTGAAATAATTAAGGCAAATAACGCTACAAATAAAGAGCTAGAGCGCTTTGATTCGCACAATGAGCGCTTTTTTAAACTAAATGTAAAAAGCGTGAAAATCGCTGAGCTTGTAAATCCTTTGATGGAGCTTTTTGGTGCTGTTGGCATTGCTGTGGTGATCATCATAGGCGGCAGCGAGGTCATCAAAGGCAGCCTTAGCGTAGGTAGCTTTTTTAGCTTTTTGACCGCACTTTTTATGCTTTATACGCCGATTAAGCGAGTTAGCAATCTATATAATAGAATGCAAGATGCGGTAGCTGCTAGCGAGCGAACTTTTGAGCTTTTGGAGCTAAATCCTAGCATAATTGGCGGCAAAAGTGAGTTTGTAAAAGAGCTAAAAAGTGTGAATTTTATGGATGTGAAGTTTGGCTATGATGAAAAAATGGTGCTTGCTGGCGTAAGTTTTAAGGCTGAGATTGGGCAGATAATTGGCATTGTAGGCACGAGTGGTGGCGGCAAAAGCACATTAGTAAATCTACTAATGCGCTTTTATGATGCAAACTCTGGAGAGATTTTAATCAATCAAAATCTAATTAGCGATTTTAGCCTTGAGTCTCTGCGCCAAAATATCGGCATTGTAACGCAAAGGATTTATATTTTTAATGACACAATCGCTGCAAATGTCGCCTATGCAGACTCCGCTAACATAGATGAGCAAAAGGTCATAAAAGCACTAAAAATTGCTAATGCTTGGGATTTTGTAAGTAGCTTAGATGATGGAATAAACACTCTTTTAGATGAATTTGGCACAAATCTAAGCGGCGGACAAAGACAGCGAATCGCAATCGCAAGAGCGATATACAATGAACCAAAAATTCTTATCTTTGATGAAGCTACAAGTGCCCTTGATAACGAAAGCGAGCGCATCATCACAGATGTAATAGAACAGATAAAAGCTGATAAAATCATCTTTATCATCGCACATCGCCACACAAGCATAAAAAATGCTGATAAAATTCTAGTTTTAGATAAAGGCAAGGTCGTTGGCTTTGATAAAAAAGAAGTTTTAGAAAAGACCTGCGCTGCTTTTAATCAGCTAAAAGAACAAAAATAAAGGAGCAAAAATGAGTTTTTATGAAAGTTTAAAGCCACTGATTTTTAAAATGTCGCCAGAGTGTGCTCACAGCGCAGCTAGTATGGGTTTAAAAGTAGCAAATAACACACCTTTTGTAAGTGAATTTTTTAAAAAAACTTTTTCTTTTAAAGACGAGATTTTAAGCCAAAATTTGCTTGGGCTATATTTTGAAAATCCAGTTGGCTTAGCTGGCGGCTTTGATAAAAATGGCGATCTAGCTTATCATTTACAAGCTTTGGGCTTTGGCTTTTTAGAGTATGGCACCTTTACACCAAGAGCCCAAGATGGCAATCCAAAACCACGTCTTTGGCGACTAAAAGAGATAAAAAGCATACAAAACGCAATGGGATTTAATAATCACGGCGCTGCTGCTGTGGAGAAAAATATTCGTCCCTTTTACCCACTTAAAGCGCCTGTCTTTGCAAATATCGGTAAAAACAAGCTTACACCAAATGAAAATGCTATAAATGATTATATTTATTTAGCAAGTCGTTTTAATGAGCTTTGTGACGGCTTTGTGATAAATATAAGCTCGCCAAACACCCCAAATTTGCGTGCTTTACAAAATGATGAGTTTTTAAAAAACTTGGCAAGTGAGCTTAAAAATGTCACAAATAAGCCTTTTATTTTAAAGCTTGCGCCAGATATGCAAAATGATGCGGCGATTTCGCTTTGTAAAAAAGCCTGCGAGCTTGGATTTAGCGCTATTATTTTGAATAATACTAGCGTGGATTATAGCCTTTATCACGGGGCAAAAAACACTGGCGGCTTAAGCGGAGAGGTGATTAAAGAAAAAAGTCGTGAATTTTTTAAAGCCGTAGCCAGTGAGCTTTTTGGCAAAATCACGCTTATTAGCTGTGGTGGAATTTCTAGCGCAGATGATGCTCTGTGGCGTATCAAACAAGGTGCAAGCTTGATTGAAATCTACACCGCACTTATTTTTGAAGGTCCAGCCTTAATAAGAAAAATAAATGGCGAGCTTGCCAATTTACTACGCTTAGAAGGCTTTAATAATATAAAAGAAGCAATCGGCTGTGAGATAAAAAAATAAATTCCATAAAATTCAGGCTTGAATTTTATGGAATTTTATAAAATTCACTTTTTAATAAGTATAAGCGGCATTTTAATAAGTTTTGGATTCATAATGGCAAAATACGGCTCGTCTCTATTTAAATTGCCTTTGTAGCTCTCTATTTGATCAGCAGCCAAAAGTAGCCAATCAATAAGCTCATCGCTAGCAGCACAACCATCGTATTTTTCATCATTTAGCGCATTTATGATATCAAGGCAGAGTTTTAAAAACTTCTCAAAAGCCTCAAGGCGCAAAAACTTAGTCGCTGAGTGTAGATTTTTAAAAATATGTATAAGCTCATCCAAGCTATAAGCAAAACGCTCATTATTTCCAAGTCCCACAATAAGTGGCTCAAGACTCATACTCATCACATTTAAATGCGTCATAAAGTCATTTACAACATCAAAATCATACTTGCTCTCAAGCTCGCCTAAAAGCCCCATTTTTGCCCTTTTAAAAAATTCAAGTCCGCAATTTTAGCAAAAAATAACAAAAATTTAGCTTTAAATGCTATACTTATGAACTTTTTGGGGGCGAAAATGACTATAAATAATTTATATGAAATGAAGGCAAAAGGCGAAAAAATCGTAATGATCACTGCTTACGATGCGCTTTTTAGTAAGATTTTTGATGAGCATGTGGATATGATTTTGCTCGGCGATAGCTTAAATATGAGCTTTGGCGGATGCGACAGCACAATTGGGCTAAGCGTAGAAAATATGATTTATCACGCAAAAGCGATGAGAAAAGCGATTAAACATGCTTATTTTGTCGTGGATATGCCTTTTGGCAGCTGTGCTACGCCCAAACTAGCCCTAAAAAACTGCATCAAAGTTTACGAACAAACTGGCTGTGATGCTATAAAAATAGAAGGTGGCAGCGAGATGAATGAAACTATAAAATTATTAGCAAACACTGGAATAGCCGTTATGTCGCACATTGGCTTAAAGCCGCAGCATGCTAGAAAAGAAGGCGGATTTTTTGTAAAAAAAGATGAAGAAAAAATATTAAGTGATGCTAGGGTTTTAGAAAATTCAGGGGCGAATTTTTTGCTAATTGAAGGCGTGATAAGCAGCATCGCTAGCAAGGTAGCAAGTGCTTCAAATGTGCCAGTAATCAGCATTGGCGCAGGATCACACACAGATGGACAAGTACTAGTGTGGAGTGATATGCTAGGCTTTTTCACAGATTTTAAACCAAAATTTGTAAAAAGATATTTAAATGGTGTCCAGCTTGTCACAAACGCTATAAAATCATACGCTAAAGATGTAAAAGAAGGAAATTTTCCAGCAAAGGAGCATGAATATGAGCTTTAACGCAGCCAACAAAACCATACCAAATGACAAAATAATCGATATTCGCCGTCCTAGTGAGTGGTATGAAACTGGTGTGCTTGACGGCTCGCATTTAATCACTTTTGAGATGAGCAGTGGCAAGATAAATCCTGTTTTTGAACAAGAGGTGGCAAAAATCTTTAACAAAGACGATGAAATCGTGCTTATGTGTCGCTCAGGTGTGCGAAGCAAAGCGGCTATGAAACTACTTGAAAATGCTGGATATAAAAATGTTAGCGACATCGATGGTGGCGTGTTTAACTACACTAGGCTTGGTGCGAAATTAAGTGAATACAAAGGATGAATTTTTTAAACTGAATTTTTTAAATTTTAGGCTGAATTTTATGAAATTTAATTGTTTTTAAAAAATTCAGTTTAATTTTAGAAAATTCAAAATAATTTTTTAAAAAATTCAGCCTAATTTTAGAAAATTCAAAAGAAAAAACGGCAAAAATAATGGATAGAATCGTAGAAATTGAAAGGCTCGAGCTCGATGAGAGCGAGCAAAGCGGACTTAGACCGCTGGATTTTAAAAATTATATTGGACAAGAAAAAATCAAAAGCAATCTTGCTGTGAGCATCACAGCTGCCAAAAAGCGCAGTGAAGCACTAGATCACACGCTTTTTTATGGGCCTCCTGGGCTTGGCAAAACCACGCTTGCGCACATCATCGCTGCTGAAATGGGCGCAAATATCAAGGTTAGCTCAGCGCCGATGATAGAAAAATCAGGCGATTTGGCAGCGATTTTAACAAACTTAGAGAGCGGCGATGTCCTTTTTATCGATGAAATCCACCGCTTAAGCCCAGCGATTGAAGAGATTTTATATTCTGCAATGGAGGATTTTAGGCTTGATATTATCATCGGCTCAGGTCCTGCTGCGCAGACTATAAAGGTGGATATTGCGCCATTTACGCTAGTTGGAGCCACTACTCGTGCTGGAAATGTGAGCGCACCGCTTAGAGATAGATTTGGGTTAAATTTCCGCCTCGAGTTTTACTCGCCTGATGAGCTTGCTAGCATCATAAAAGCTGCTGCCATAAAGCTAGATAAAATCTGCCTTGATGATGCTGCCATCGCTATTGCTAAGCGTAGCCGTGGTACGCCTCGCATCGCTCTTAGGCTTTTAAAGCGCATCCGTGACTTTGCTGAGGTTGCTGATGAGCATGAAATCACGCTAAAAAGGGCAAATGAAGCCCTAAAAAATCTTGGCGTTAGCGAGCTTGGGCTTGATGAAATGGACTTAAAATACCTTAATTTGCTTGGAAATAATCGTGGCAAACCGCTTGGGCTAAGCACAATTGCAGCTGCTTTAAGCGA
>CALEHZ010000408.1 GCA_937875715.1 uncultured Campylobacter sp.
AAAATTCAGTGATAAAATTATAAGTTTTATTATTATTCAATAATGTATTTTTAAATTTATATTAAATAAACTCAAATTTATCTTAATTATTTTTTTAATATTTTTTAAATATTTTGTCATTTTTAAGACTTTTTTCATTTTTGATGTTGTATAATTCGTGTCTCAATAAATCCATGGAGGAGGAAAATATGGATAGAAGAGAATTTATTAAAAGCTCTGCGGTAGCTGCAGCTTGTGGCGCAGCTGGTATTGCAAGCCCAGTAAGCGCAGCAAATGCTGAGGCTGGCTGGCGCTGGGATAAATCAGTTTGTCGCTTCTGCGGAACTGGATGTGGCATCATGGTCGCTACAAAAGATGGCAAAATCGTAGCATCAAAAGGCGATCCACTAGCTCCGGTTAATCGCGGACTAAACTGCATTAAAGGATACTTTAACGCAAAAATTATGTATGGCGAAGACCGCATTACAAAACCACTTTTGCGTGTTGGTCCTGATGGAAAATTCAGTAAAAAAGGAAAATTCAAAGAAGTAAGCTGGAAAGAAGCTTTTGATGTAATGGAAGAACAACTTCGCAAAACATACAAAGAGCTTGGTCCAACAGGAATTGGCGTATTTGGTAGCGGACAATATACTATCCAAGAAGGCTACGCTGCTGTTAAGCTAATCAAAGGTGGCTTCCGCTCAAATAATATTGATCCAAACGCAAGACATTGTATGGCATCAGCCGTTGTTGGCTTTATGCAAACATTTGGAATCGACGAGCCGGCGGGCTGCTATGATGATATCGAGCTTACTGATACTATCGCAGTTTGGGGCGCAAATATGGCTGAGATGCACCCTGTGCTTTGGTCACGCGTAAGTGATGCTAAACTAAACAATCCAGACCGCGTAAAAGTAATAAACCTATCTACTTTCTCAAACAGAACTTCAAATATCGCTGATATTGAGATTATTTTCCGCCCTCAAACAGACTTGCTTATTTGGAACTACATAGCACACGAAATTCTTTATACAAACGGCGGCAAAGCAATGGATGAAGAATTTGTGAAAAATCACTGCACATTTGCAACAGGTCCAGTTGATATCGGCTATGGTATGAGACCAAATCCAAATCACCCAAAATTTAGCGAGAGTGAAAAAGACACAGTAGCAAAAGAGCTAAAAACTGTAATTAGTGCTGCTGAGGCTGTAACTCTTGGCTTTAAAGGTGTAAAAGCAGGCGATGTAATGGAAAACAAGAGCAATGGCAAAGCTGATGCTCACTGGCAAATCAAATTTGAAGATTTCAAAAAGGCTCTAGCTCCATATACACTAGATTTTGTTGCCCCTATCGTAAAAGGTGATTATAACGAAGATTTAGATAAATTTAAAGAAAAATTAAAAGCTCTAGCTGCTTTATATATGGAAAAATCACGCAAAGTAGTAAGCTTTTGGACAATGGGCTTCAACCAACACCAAAGAGGTACTTGGGTAAATGAACAAGCTTATATGGTTCACTTCTTACTTGGCAAACAAAGCCAACCAGGTAATGGCGCATTCTCTTTAACTGGACAACCATCAGCTTGTGGAACAGCAAGAGAGGTTGGAACATTCTCTCACCGCTTACCAGCTGACATGGTAGTAGCAAATCCAAAACACAGAGAAATGACTGAAAAAATATGGAAACTTCCTGCTGGCACACTAAACCCAGTTCCAGGTGCTCCATATGTAAAAATCATGCGTGACCTTGAAGATGGTAAAATTAAATGGATTTGGGTACATGTAAATAACCCATGGCACAACACAGCAAACGCAAATCACTGGCTAAAAGCAGCAAGAGAGATGGATAACTTCATCGTAGTAAGCGATCCATATCCAGGCATTAGCGCAAAAGTAGCTGACTTAATTCTGCCAACTGCTATGATTTATGAAAAATGGGGTGCTTATGGTAATGCTGAGCGTAGAACTCAACACTGGCGCCAACAAGTACTTCCAGTAGGCGAAGCTATGAGTGATACTTGGCAAATGATGGAATTTTCTAAACGCTTTACTCTAAAAGACTTCTATGGCGAGTGGAAAATTAACGATAAAGTAACTTTGCCAAATGTGCTTGATAAAGTTGCTGCACTTGGCTACACACCTGAAACTAGCCTATATGACTTGCTTTACGCTACACCAGCTGCTAAAAAATTCGCTCCAAAAGATCCAATCATGGAAGACTATGATAATACAGAAGCAAATGGTGATAAAAGAAATGTAAAAGGTGGCGATGGCAAAGTATTTAAAGGATGTGGATTCTTTGTTCAAAAATCGCTTTGGGAAGAATACCGTGAGTTTGGTGTAGGACACGCACACGATTTGGCTGATTTTGATACATACCATAAAATTCGCGGTCTAAGATGGCCAGTTGTAAATGGTAAAGAGACTCTTTGGAGATTTAATAAACAATACGATGTTTATGCTAGAAACGAAGAAGGTCCAGGCAATTTTGCATTCTATGGAAATAAAGGCGCAGCATTACCTTATGGTGATCTAAATGGTGCTCCAAAAGATGCTGAAAAAGTATCTTTGAAAAATAGAGGTAAAATATTCTTCCGTCCTTATATGGAACCAGCAGAACAACCAAGCAAAGAATATCCATTCTGGCTATGTACAGGTCGCGTTTTAGAGCACTGGCACTCAGGAACTATGACTATGCGTGTGCCTGAGCTATACCGTGCAGTGCCTGAAGCACTATGCTACATGCACCCAGATGATGCAAAAAGAATGGGCTTTGAACAAGGTCAAGCTGTGTGGGTTGAAAGTCGCCGTGGCAAAGTAAAAACAAAAATTGATTTTAGAGGCAGAAATAAGCCGCCTGTTGGTCTAGTTTATGTTCCATGGTTTGATGAAAATGTTTATATAAATAAAGTTTGTTTGGATGCGACTTGTCCGCTTTCAAAAGAAACTGACTATAAAAAATGCGCAGTAAAAATCTATAAGGCGTAATTTGATATGCAAAGAAGAGAAGCTTTTAAAACCGGCATATCTTTGCTAGCTTTAGCTGCTGGTGGAATCACTATTGGCAAAGAATACGCAAACGCTAAACCTGTTCAGCGTTTAAGACCACCTGGCGCTCTTAGCGAAGATAAATTTTTAACTAAATGTATTCGCTGTGGGCTTTGCGTATCTTATTGTCCTTATGATACGCTTAAATTAGCAGAATTTAAAGATAGCGGTGTTGGTATTGGCACGCCTTTTTATGAGCCTAGGAAAATACCTTGTTATATGTGTACTGATATTCCTTGTGCTGTGGCTTGCCCAAGTGGTGCTTTGGATACTAAGAGTGTAGAAAGCGATGGAAAACTCGATATAAACAAAGCTCGCATGGGTGTAGCTGTAGTAGATGAGAAAAACTGCGTAGCTTACCTTGGAGTTCAGTGCGATGCATGCTACCGTGTCTGTCCGCTAATAGATAAAGCTTTGGTAATTGATGCCAAGCATAATGAAAGAACTGGAAAGCATGCGATGCTTTTGCCAGTTGTTGATAGCGATTATTGCACAGGCTGTGGTAAATGTGAAAAGGCTTGTATTACTAAAAAGGCTGCTATAACAGTAGTTACAAGAGAGCTTGTAATCGGCGAGCTAAATGATAACTATGTAGTAGGCTGGCAAGAAGGCGGTGATGCTAAATTAAAAGATGCTGATACAGATATAAAGATGGATATCAAAAAGGGCATTAAGCAGCTTGATAAAGGAGTTGAGCTATGATGAAATTTACTATTGCTCGTCACCTTAGTCAAATTTGTATTTTGCTTTTATTTTTGATTGGTAATCTTGGGCTTTGGGCGAAATTTGGACTTGGAGAAAAAGCTAGAATTTTAGAAGGCGATTTATCTGCTTCTAATGTTTTAGGACTTGTTCATTTAAGTGATCCATTGGCTGTAATACAGCTTTTTTTAGCTGGCTTTTCTTTATCATCTAGTGTGATAATTGGAGCTATTATTGTATTTATTTTCTATGCGCTTATTGCGCCTAGAGCGTTTTGTGGCTGGGTTTGCCCTGTAAATCTCATCACAGATTTTGCCTATTATCTAAGGCAAAAGTGTGATATAAGTAAAAACTTAGCAAATATTAGCCCAAAAACTAGATATTATTTATTAGCTCTTAGTCTTATAATATCTGCCATTTTTGGCATAGCAGCTTGGGAGAGCGTTAGTTTTGTAGGCTCTCTTACACGTTCTGTCGTGTTTGCTAGCAGTTTTGCGGTATTTTTAAGTGGTAGTTTTTTAGCTATTTTCATAGCTATTTTAGCTGTAGATATGTTTGTAGGCAAACGCTTTATTTGTGGGCATTTGTGTCCGCTTGGAGCATTTTATGGCATTATTTCAAAATTTAGCCTAATTCGTGTTAAATACGATTTAGACAAATGTACAAAATGCGGAAAATGTAAAGAAGTCTGCCCTGAAATCTCACCACTTGCAAATATTGGCAAAACTAGCAGCATAGTAGGCAGCGAGTGTATAAGCTGCGGTAGATGCGTAGAGGTCTGTAATGACGATGCGCTAAAATTTAGTATATTAAATCTTGGAGGCAAAAAATGAAAAAAATAGCTTTTTTCGCCGCTTGTGTAGCACTTCTTGCTACTTGCGGCATGGCAAAGACTATTGATGATACAAAAATGGGCTTTAGTGGCGATCTAACAAATGATAACACAAAAGCTAGAAATATTGAGTGGAAACAAGCAGCAGCTGGCGAGAGTAAGCTAATTGAGCGTAGCTTTGAAAATGCTCCGCCACTTATTTCACACGATATAAGCGATATGGGCGAGATCACTACTGATAATAACATGTGTCTTACTTGCCACATGCCAGATGTAGCAGCTGGACTAAACGCAACTGCTGTGCCTGCTACTCACCTTATGAATATGCAAACAGGCAAAAAACTTGGTGACAAACTAAGCCAAGAGCGTTTTAACTGCACACAATGTCACGTGCCACAAGCAAACGCTAAGCCACTTGTAAAGAATACTTTCAAGGCTGATTTTAGAAGCAAAGAAACTAAAACTAAATCAAACTTGATTGATGTTTTAAATCAAGGTGCTATGTAAGCATGGATAGAAGAGCCTTTTTGAGTAAAATTTTGCCAAGAGGCTCAGCCTTGCGTGAATTTTCTGGAGCTGGGCAAAATTTGGATGATTTAAAAAATTCAAATGAGCAAAATCCAGAAAATTCAAAAATTCAAATAGATACACACAAATGCCTAGCATGGAATGGCGTGATTTGTAATAGTTGTGCTGATGTTTGCCATGCTAGAGCTATTGAGTTTTTAGGGCTTTATCGTCCTATAATAAATGAAAATTGCGATAAATGCAATGATTGTATTACTTCTTGTTTTAAAGGGGCCATAAATGTTTGTTAGGTTTTGCGCTTTATTTTGCGCTTTATTTTCTTTTATCTTGGCTGATTTTACGATGCCTGCGAATATCACAGCGCTAAAAGTGCGTGATAATAGCGTTTTAGTTGGTCTTGATAATGGAGAGCTAGTAGAGTATAAAGACGAAAGTATCACTACACTAGCCATTTTACCAAAGATTTCAAATCACTTTAATAAAGATATAAACTCAAGAATTTATCAAATAGATTTTTTAAATGACATGATAGTAAGCTTGGCTGAGGCAAATGATTTAAACAAGCAAATTGCCATTACCAAAAATGGTCAAACAAACCTAATCGCCCAGCCTATAAATCAGCTTAAGCAAGTGCTGGTTTTAGACGATAAAACCTTGCTTTTAATGGGTCCAAATTGTGAGGTGAATTTTTATGATATTGCTAGCAAAAAAATCACGCACACCAGCAAATGGACACTTTCAGGCTTTGAAAAAGCTATAATTGATAGAAAAGAAAATTTACTTTTAATTGTCTGTGAGGGCGGAATTATATTTTATTACGATTTAGCTGCTAAAAAAGTCATCAAAGAAGAGCCAGTTCACAAAGATAGAATCTACGATATAGCAAAGTTTAATGATAGAATCATCACAGGCTCACCTGAGCGCAAAACTAGATATTTTGATGGGAATGCAGCGCATATTTACGATCTTCGCTTTCCAAGCTACAAAGTGGCTTTAAATGAAGATTTTGGCGCATACACCACAGAAAATTCAATTGTGATAATTGATAAAAACGGCGCAAAAATAAATGAAATCGCTTATAGCGGCACACTCTTAACTGATTTAGAATTTTTTAAACCTGATGAGCTTGTGGGCGCAGGATATGATAAAACCTTGCATTTTTGGAGCATAAAATGAATCTTTCAAGCGTAGTAATTACAGCGGTGCCAAATGCTGATTTGGACGCACTTAAAAAAGAAATCTCAAAATATTCTAGCATTGAAGCAAGCCAAAATGATAAAATCGTAGCTGTGATTGAAAGCGATGACACAAATGGGCAAATTGCTTCTTTTAGGGCGCTTGAACGCATTGAAGGCGTAGCGCATGTAGCGATGATTTATAATTACGAAGATCCAGCAGACGCAGATGCTTTGGGCACTAGAAGCATGGATGAAATAATGGAAAATCTTGAAAATACGCCAGTAGACAAGGTCAAATACGGCGGTCATCCTGGCATTTAATAATGAATTTTATAAAATTCAAAAAATTCAGCACTGAATTTTATAAAATTCAGTCATTTTTTAAAAAATATTTCA
>CALEHZ010000409.1 GCA_937875715.1 uncultured Campylobacter sp.
AGTTATCATCCATACAAGTATAAAACACAAAATCGGAGGTGGGCAAATTTTTTCAGCCTCTCCCCTACCCTACCAAGGTGGGCTGGATTTGATAAATACAAAAACTAGACTTATAATGAAAAAATGGCAGAAGCTCTAAAAATGATAGAGCGAAGTGCAGGGCTAACGCAAGATGAGGCAAAAGCGATAGTTTTAGCCAAAGTAGAAGAAAAAAGCAGAGCTGATATCGCTCATATGGTGCGAAAAGCCGAAGAAGAAGCAAAAAGAGATATAAAAAGGCGAGTTAATTATATTTTAGCGCAGGCTACTTCTCGCTTTGCTGGGGAGTTTGCTGCTGAGAGACTCATAAATGTCGTAAATATCAAAAATGACGAGCTAAAAGGTCGCATCATAGGCAAAGATGGCAGAAACATTAAAACGCTTGAAATGGTGCTAGGCGTGGATGTGATGATAGATGATACGCCAAATGCTATCACGCTAAGCTGCCATAATCTATACCGCAGAGCTATCGCTACGCGCGTTATAGAGCTACTTGTAGAAGATGGCAGAATCCAGCCAGCAAGAATAGAAGAACTTCACAAAAAAGTAAGCGAAGAGTTTGAAAACAGCATACTTGAAGAGGGCGAAAATATTTTAATTGACCTTGGAATTAGCAATATGCACCCTGAAATCGTAAAGCTAATAGGTAAATTAAGATTTAGAGCAAGTTATGGACAAAATGCCTTAGCTCATAGCCTTGAGGTGGCGCATTTAGCTGGCATAATCGCCGCTGAGACTGGCGGCGATGAGCGTTTAGCAAGAAGAGCTGGTATTTTACATGACATTGGTAAGGCGCTAACGCACGAATACGAGGGCTCTCATGTGGATTTAGGCGGCGAGATTTGCAAGCGATACAAAGAGCATCCAGCCGTAATAAACGCCATTTACGCTCACCACGGACATGTAGAGGCTGACTGCGTAGAATCTGCTGCTGTGTGCGCAGCAGACGCTCTTTCAGCGGCTCGTCCAGGTGCAAGGCGTGAGGTGCTTGAAGCATTCTTAAAAAGAGTTGAAGAAATAGAAAATATCGCTACAAGCAAAGAAGGTATAAAGGCAGCCTACGCCATAAACGCAGGGCGTGAAATACGAGTAATTGCAAATGCTAAGCTTGTAAATGATGATGAGGCCGTGCTTTTGGCTCGTGAAATTTCAGATGAAATTGCACAAAAGGTGCAGTTTCCTGGCGAAATAAAGGTAAATGTAATACGCGAAATTAGAGCGGTGGAAATCGCTCGCAAATAGACTAATGTAGTCATTTTGCTATTTTAGCGATAAGCAAAACTGAATTTTATAAAATTCAAAAAATTCGGCTTAATTGTAAAAAACGGGTGCTGGAAGTGCTCGTTTTTGACCTTA
>CALEHZ010000410.1 GCA_937875715.1 uncultured Campylobacter sp.
ATATGCTAATCTGCTTCATCTAACCCATAAAAAATTGTAAAATTTGCGCTAGGTATTTTTTCTGCTCGGCGCGTGGGATTATAGCATCTATTAGCCCATGTTCTAGCAAAAACTCAGCCCTTTGAAAGCCCTCTGGCAAAGTGGCTTTGATGGTTTGTTCTATCACTCTTTGCCCTGCAAAGCCGATTAACGCGCCTGGTTCAGCGATGATGAGATCTCCTAGCCACGCAAAACTAGCAGAAACGCCACCCATCGTAGGATCGGTTAAAACGCTGATATATGGTAGTTTTGCCTTAGCCAAAAGCTGCAAGGCTGCGCTTGTTTTGCTCATTTGAAGTAGCGAAAATGAGCTTTCTTGCATTCTAGCACCGCCTGAAGCGCTTACTATTATGAGTGGCTCTTCTTTTGCAATTGCTCTATTTATCGCACGCACGATTTTTTCGCCCTCTACTGAGCCTAAAGAACCGCCCATAAAGCTAAAATCAAAAACCACTAATTGTGTTTTAATCCCTTCTATTTCGCATTCGCCAGAGATCACTGAGCTTGGACGATTTGTTTTGGCTCTGCCTTCTTCAATGCGTTTTTTGTAGCTTTTTTTGTCTACAAAATTCAAAGGATCAGTCGGGGCTAACGTGCTATCACATTCAATAAAAGTGCCAGAATCAGCCAAAAGCTCAATTCTAGCGTTTGCACCAATTCTCATATGATAGGCACATTTTGGACAGACATTAAAGCAAGTTTCTACTTCTTTTAAATACATTAAAGAATTACAACTTGGGCATTTGACCCAGTGAGTAGGTGCCGCTGATGGCTCTGATTGAGGTTTGCGAATTTTACTTAATAAATTTCCTAGCATTTATTAACCTTAAAATTTTTTGGATTTGTGATTATACAAAAAATCTAAAAAATTCGCAAATATTTTAAGTAATTCTGGCTAAATATCTTTTTTTATATGTTTAAAAAATTCAAAACTACAAAGCTTTTAAAAACTGCGCAAAAAGATATTCACTCTCATGCGGGCCAGCACTGCTTTCTGGGTGGTGCTGAACCGAAAAAATCGGCGCATCTTTATACTCCACGCCTTCAATTGTATTATCAAAAAGATTGCGGTGAGTGATATTTGCGACCTTAGCTATTTCTTCTGGCACATTATAATTATGATTTTGACTAGTGATTTCTACAGCACCTGTGCGAAGATTTTGAACCGGATGATTTGAGCCGTGTTGCCCAAATTTTAGTTTATAAGTAGGATAGCCAAAAGCGTTTGAGAGAAGCTGATGCCCAAGGCAAATGCCAAACATTGGAATTTTTTCATTTATTAGCTTTTTGATTTCTGCAATAATTGAGCCAAGCGTGACTGGATCGCCTGGACCATTGCTTAAAAATACGCCGTGAATCTCGCCTTTTTTATAAAGCTTGATTAAATTTTCTGCTTTTGTATCACATGGAAAGACCATTGTAGCGATACCTGCGCTATTTAGCTCATTTAGTATATTTTGTTTTACACCAAAGTCTAGCACCGCTACGCATTTAGTAGCATTTTGTAAAAGTGGATACTCGCCTTTTGTGTGATCCCACACGCATTTTTCGTGCTTGTAAGGCTCTTTGGTACTTACGATGCTTACAAAATCAATCTCAGCGATTTTTTTAGCACTTTTTAGTTTGCTTTCTAGCTCGTTTTTATCACTAATTTCGGTTGAAACTATTATATTTAGTGCGCCGCTTTTTCTCATCATTTTGGTTAGCGCTCTTGTATCAATGTCATAAATAGCGATTTTGCCTTGTTCGTTTAGAAAATCTTCTAGATTTTTTTCGCTGCGATAATTACTAGCAAAATTATTTATACGTCTTGCCATCATGCCTTGTGCGTGCATTTTAGGACTTTCCATATCATTATGGTTTGTTCCTACAATGCCAATTTCTGGCATTGTAAAAACGATGAATTGTCCAGCATAACTAGGATCGCTTAAAATCTCTTCATAGCCTGTAAGTGATGTATTAAAGATCATTTCGCCTGTGTATGTGCCACCTTTGCCAAGAGCCTTAGCACGCAAAAAAGTGCCGTTTTCAATGTAAATATAAGCATCCATTAGATTATCCCGTGTTTTTTAAGCTGTTCTTCATAAGCTTTTTCAAAGGCTAGGTCATACTCTGGCGTGCCAGCAATGAGTCTTTTTTCTCTTTTTTCTAGCTCGTCAAAGGCTGCTGCCTCTGCTTTATTAAAGTTTTTGATATAGCCTTCAATCGCTGCGTATATCACATTTTTCATCTTGTTTTCAGTGACATTATACTCTATCAAATCCTTTGACCAAATCGCTTCTAAAATCTCGTGTGAAATGCGCGAATAGCGCTCATCATGCTCTAAAACAAAGCCACTTTGCGCTGCTAATTTTTTCTTTATCATTCCAAACATCGCTCTGCGATCTACTTGCATAAACTCTATATCGTTTTCATTGGCATCCATAAGCTCATTTGCACGCTCTTCTAATGCACGCTCAGCGTTTATATCGTCTAAAAGTATCTTGGCTGCGATATCTGCTACTGGTTCGGTGCCACTTTTAAATGTAGCATAGCCGCATTTTAAAAGCTCTAGCGCAATTTTTCGTGCTATATATGGTGCGTGAGGTGCTTTTATCCGCATTTTTTGCCCTTTTTGAATTTTTTAAATTGCGAATTTTAGCTAAAATTTTGTTAAAAAAAGCTTTGAATTTTTTGAATTTTTTGGATTTTATAAAATTCAGCCTTTTGAATTTTTTGAATTTTCTAAATTTTATAAAATTCAAAAAATTCAATATTTTAAATTATCGTTTTAAATCATTTGTAGTTTGAAGCATAGAATCACTCGTTGTGATTGCTTTTGAGTTTGCTTCGTAGGCACGTTGACCGGTGATTAGCTCAGTCATTTCTTCTACTAGCTGAACGTTGCTCATTTCCACAAAGCCTTGTTTGATTTGTCCAAGTCCATCTTGACCGGCAATTCCTATGATAGGAGCGCCGCTAGCACCTGTTTCAAAAAAGAGATTATCACCACTTGAGTGAAGTCCGGCTGGATTTATGAAATTAACAAGCTCGATTTGGCCGACTTGTTGCATTTCGTTGTTTCCTGGCTGAAGCACGCTTACAGTGCCGTCCATACCGATACTAATCTGCGTAGCATCAGCTGGAATAGTAATATTTGGCTGAAGCAAGTATCCATCGTCATTTACGATATTTCCATCCACATCTAGTTTCCACGCACCATTTCTAGTGTAGGCAATATTTCCATCTGGCATCGTTACTTGAAAAAATCCATTGCCAGCAATTACGATATCAAGGTTATTTCCGGTTTCTTTAAAATATCCTTGTGAGTGAATTTTTGTGATTGCCTGCGGACGAACACCAAGACCTACTTCAATGCCCGTTGGATGAATCGTAGTCGTGCTTGTAGGTGTGCCTGCATACGCCATGCTTTGATACATCAAATCAGCAAATTCAGCTCTATTTTTTTTGTATCCCATTGTATTTACGTTTGCTATGTTGTGTGAAGTAACATCTACTTGAGTTTGTTGGGCGATCATGCCAGTTGCAGCTGTAAAAAGCGATCTTACCATATTTTATCCTTTTTGAATTTTTTAAGCTCTAACGGCGGCTAGTTTTGTAATAGCGTCGTTGTTTAGGTCATTCATGTGCGTAGTCATCACCTTTTGATAGGTTTCAACTAAGCGCTGGGTTTCTATTAGATTTACCATTTCGGTTACTGGATTTACATTTGACATTTGAGCGTAGCCCTGAACGATGCTACGGCTATTTGCGATATCTTCTATTTCATCAATTCGTGGGTAAGTATAAAGATTATCGCCTTCTTGCTTTAAATCTTTTAGTTCTTTAACCTGAGCGGTAAAGAGCTTGCCAAGCTGCACATCATCGCCGTAAACTTCGCCATTTGGCGTAAAGGCAAGCTGGACATTCTGTGGCACTCTAATGCCACGAGCTTCGATTGGCTGGGCTTCGTAGCCAGTATTAAGCACACGATATCCTTCTTTTGTGCTCAAAAATCCGTCCTCATCAAGCGTCAAAGCGCCATTTTTTGTAAGCCTCACATCGCCATTTGGGACTTGAACTAGCAAAAATATATCCTCTCTTTTAATAGCGATATCAAGCTGATTTGCGCTATATTTCATTCCACCAGCACTAAAGTCAGTAAAAACATCATTTATATTTGGCACTCTATCTATGCTTCTAGCCAAAAACTTCGCTGCATCCTTTGTATGGTCATTTAAAGGCAAAATATCTCTTTGTTCTTTAAAAATACGCTCAAAGTCAGCAACTACGACATCTTGGCGCTTGTAGCCCATTGTGTTTACATTTGCTAGATTTTGTGTGATTACATCTAGGCGGTTAAACTGCGTAACCATCGCACCTGTGGCTTGATAATAACCATTATTCATCACTTATCCTAGTTGAATTTTCTATAATTTTTATTGGCTAAGCAAAAGCTGTTCCAAAAAATAATTTTTATAAAATTCAGTGTTTGAATTTTCTAAAATTGAATTTTTTGGGACTTGAATTTTCTAAATTTTTTAAATTTTATAAAATTTAGTTGTTGAATTTTTTGCTTCGTTCTGCTAGGTGAATTTTATAAAATTCAGTTTTATAAAATTCAGTTGTATAAAATTCACAATCGCCGCAGTGTTTTATAAAATTCAGTTTAAAAAAATTCGTCAATAAGCTTTGAAATCTCGTTTATATCTTGTTGGGCATTGATTTTCGTGCGAAACTCTGGAGCACCTGCTAGCCCTTTACTATACTCGTGCAAATGCTTTCTCATCATCGCTGCAGCGTGCTTTTCGTAATGGGCGCAAGCTAAGACAAAATGCTCTTTAATCAGCTCTTTTTTCTGTTCTTTGCTTGGCTCATTGCCGCCTTTTAGCATAGAAAAAATCCACGGCTTGCCTATTGCAGCTCGTCCGATCATCACGCCATTTGCGCCAGTTTTGTCAAGCACAAAATCAGCCGTTTTTTCATCTATGCTTCCGTTTGCGATTACTGGGATTTTTATTAGTTCTTTTATACGCCAAATGCTCTCATAATCAGGCTTAGCGCTAAATCCGCCAGCACGTGTGCGAGCATGAATAACGACAAAATCTGCCCCAGCAGATTCAATATCTTTAATAAAACTTGGTAAAATTACAGAATTTATTCCAAGACGCAGCTTTACGCTAGTGTAATGCTTTGTATTATTTTTTTTGATTGTTTCGATTATATTGCAAAGCAATTTTGGATTTTCAAGCAGCGCTGAGCCTGCCCCTTGTCTAAACACCTTTGGCACAGGACAGCCGCAGTTTAGATCAATTCCATCTACGCCACCTAGCGTATTTATGATGCTTACAGCCTTTTTTATATTTTCAATTTGAGAGCTTTCAATTTGGATTATATAAGGGCTTTCATTTTGTGCTGGGAGCGCCATTTTAAGCGTTTTTTGGCTGTTAAATGCAAGTGCGTTTGCGCTTAGCATCTCGCTTACACTCACATCGCAGCCGCATTTTTTGGCCATATTTCTAAAAGGCAGGTCAGTAAGCCCAGCAAGCGGTGCTAAAAAAATAGGTTTTTTGCTAAAATCTATCATTTTTCTTAACTTTTTTAAAAAATTCACTAAAATAATATGAAAAATTTTATAAAAGAAATATAAAAGAAAGCTGAATTTTATGAATTTTTTGCTATTCTTATGAATTTTAAAAAAATGGATTTTAAAAAAGTCTAAACATGGATAAAATCAAAAAGAATTTTTTAAATATAATCGCTGTTTTAAACGACAAAACGCTTTATCATTTTGCCGCTAGTCTTTCGTTTCATAGCGTGCTTGCACTAATTCCGTTTTTATTTATTTCGCTTTCAGTTTTTATGCAAATGCCTAGCTTTGAAGAGCACGCCAAAGCCCTTCAAGACTTCATCGCAAGCGCTTTGCTGCCTACAAACGCACAGCAGTTTAGCCACTATGCTCAAAGCTTTTTGGCTAATTCAAACAAGCTTGGAATAATGGGCGTAATTGCGATGATTTTTACAACTATGATGTTTTTTACTGACTTTGAGTTTGTAATTACTAGGCTTTCAAACACAAAGCCACGAAGCTTTTTTGCTAGACTTTGTATTTACTGGACTTTGCTTACTTTGATGCCACTAGCGCTTGCTTTAAGCCTTTGGCTTTCGCATTATTTTGCTGATTTTGTAAAGAGCTTTGGCTTTGATATCAATTTGCTTGAAATCGTGCCTTATATCATCATTTGGGCGATTTTTGGCGTTACATACGGCGCTTGTGTAAATCGCAGCCTAAAACTGCGTGATGTCGTGCTAAGCTCATTTTTAGCATCAATTGGCTGGCATATTTCAAAATTGCTTTTCATTAGCTATGCTTTTTATAATCAAAATTACGCCAGTATTTATGGCTCACTTTCAATTTTGCTTTTTTTCTTTTTGTGGCTTTATGTGTCGTGGATAGTGTTTTTATTTGGGCTAAAACTGCTGTGTGCGCTAAGTGAGCAAAATGTGGAGAAATCTGAGTGAAGATCGGCTTTTTTGATAGTGGAATTGGTGGGCTAAATGTGCTTTATGAAGCTTTTTTAAACCTGCCCAAAAGCACGGAATTTGTGTATTTTGCCGACCATGACAATGTGCCTTATGGCACCAAAAGCACTGATGAAATTCGCACTTTATTAAAAAATGCTTTGAATTTTTTAAAATCTAGAAATTGCGATGCTATTGTGATTGCTTGTAACACCGCTAGTAGCGTAGCTGATATGGATTTTAGACATTCTTTTGCTTTGCCGATTGTAGCGATGGAACCAGCTATAAAACTGGCCTTTGATACACGCAAAAACGAAAGAATTTTGCTTTGTGCCACAAATGCTACGATAAATGGCAAAAAACTAGCAAATTTGATTGAAAGCTTGGGAGCAAACTGCGATTTAATCGCACTGCCGCAGCTTGTAGAATTTGCTCAAAAGGGTGAGTTTGAAGTCGCAAAGGATTTCATAAATAATTTAAGATTACAAAATTACGATATTGTCGTGCTAGGATGCACACATTTTAATTATTTTAAAAAAGAAATGAAAGCAGCAAATCCTGCTTTAAGCTTTATTGACGGCGATTTTGGCACGATAAAGCATTTGGCAAATAAGCTAAATTTAAGCTTAGAGCAGGCGGATTTAAGCGAAAATTTAAACGCAAATTTAAAACAAAATTTAAGCATAGAAAAATTGCTAGAAAAAACACAATTTTTTATAAGCGCAAGGTTGCCAAATGACGATGAGATGAAGTTTTTAAAGCTAAGTTTAAAAAGAGCAAAAATAAGTAGAGAGATAAAATGACAGAGTTTTCAAAAATGATTTTTAATAACCAAGAACTTTTAAAAATAAAGCTAAGTGACTTTTTACAAACGCCAAATAAGCTTTATATTTACACTCACGCAGCACAGAAATTTTTTAAAAATGACAGGCTGAATTTTCTGCCTTCGTGGTCGTGGTGGGGATTTTTTGGTTGTGGATGGTTTTTTATTTATCGCAAACTTTATTTAGAAGGCTTTGTGCTGGTGTTTTTTAGCCTTTTGTTTGGAATTACTAGCTTTTTTGAGAGTTTGGAAAATTTCAGCTTTTATGCTTCGATTTTGCTTTGTTTTTATTGTGCATTGAGAGCAAAATACGCTGTTATCAAGCGTTTTGAGCAGTTAATTGACACTGATGCTAATTTGCTAGAGCGTGGCGGCGTGGCTAACT
>CALEHZ010000411.1 GCA_937875715.1 uncultured Campylobacter sp.
TCTCAATCGCCCTGCTAAAAAGCGGCAAATAATTTCTAAAATGCTTTTTTGCAAGTGGCAATTTTTGGATAAAAGTGGTGCTAGCAAACTTGCCACCAAGCACGATATTTCTGGCATCCTCGTCCATAAAATCCACAAGTGAAAAGATATCAAAATCATAAAGTTTATTAAACTGCTCAATACATCGCTCAGCGCCACTATAAACATCGAGCCAGTCGCAAACAAGGGCTTTTTTCACATTTTCCATATTTTTTTCCGCAGGCATAAGTTTAGCAAAATTTTGCTTGAATTTTCTAAAAAATTAGAATTTTTCTAGCAAGCAAATACTCTCAATATGCTCAGTGTGTGCAAACTGGTCAAATAACGCAAAATTGGTGATTTTATGCGTGTTTTTTAGAAAATTCAAATCACGTTTTAGCGAGCTTTGAGAACAAGAAATGTAAATAATATTTCTAAACTCACGCATCAAAGCAAGCACGCTCTCATCGCATCCAGCGCGTGGTGGGTCTACTAAAATATGAGAAAATTCAAAGCTTTTTAAATCCACGCCTTTAAGCCTATTAAACTCTCTTACGCCCTTTAAAGCCTCGCTAAACTCAGAGGCTGAAAGCCTAGCAAATATTACATTTTTTGCTTTGTTTAAAGCGGCATTTTGCCTTGCTAAATCTATGCTACGCTTGTTTATTTCAGTGGCTAAAACTGCCCTAAAATACGGCGCTAGAGCAATGCTAAAGTTTCCATGTCCGCAGTATAATTCGCACAAATCAAGTGTGGCTGAATTTTCTAGCTTAGAAATTACGAAACCCAGCATTTTAGCATTTGTGCTAGCATTTGGCTGGATAAAGCCATCTGGGCTGATTTTATAGCGTAAAACGCTGTTTTTTAGCACAATTTCATCATCTAAAATCTCGCTTTTAAAAACTAGCTTTTTGCCCCTTGAGCGAGCGATGAGATTGATTTTAAGCTCATTTGCTAGGTTTTCAAGCTCAGTTTTTATACTAAAAATATCTTTGTGATAGAGTAAAATCACGCAAATTTCATGCTTTGAGCTTACAAACTCACAGCCAAAAATCTTGCTTTTTAAAGCCTCGTTTTCATTGATTTTTTCAAGCAATTTTGGCATTAAATTAGAAATTTTTTCATTTACAATAGCACAATTTTTAATTATCACAGGCTTTTTATCAAAGCCGCTCATAGCGTAATGAACGCCATTTTCATCATGCCAAAGCCTAAACTCAGCACGAGTGCGAAAGCCTATTTCATTAGTTTCAAAAAATTCAAATTCGCCTGCAAAAAACTCAGCGAAAAGCTCTTTTGAGTTCTCTATTTTCTGAGCTTTTTGACTTTCATAAACAGCGCTTAAAACGCAGCTTGCACAAAGCCCAAAAGAACTACAAATGCTAGTATTCACGCCTATTCTCGCTCAAAATGAAATCCAGCCCAGCTTTGCGTTACAGGCATCACTTCTAAATAATTGATATTTACATGCTTTGGCAAGCTTGCAGCGTTGCAAATCACCTTTGCTACATCATTTGCACTTAGATACTCGGTTCCATTATACACAGCATCGGCCTTTGCCTTATCGCCTTTAAAGCGAACTTCGCTAAACTCAGTTTTAGCAATGCCTGGTGCGATTGTAGTTACCCTTATCTCGCGCCCTCGCAAATCGTTTCTTAAAGCGTAGCCAAACTGGCGAACAAACGCCTTCGTGCCGCCATATACATGCCCGCCAGCATACGGCCACGCCCCAGCCACCGAGCCAAGATTAAAGATAATTCCACCTTTTTTAATAAAGGGCAAAAACGCCTTTGTAGTGTAGATTAAGCCCTTAATATTCGTATCAATCATAATCTCAAAGTCATCTAAATCGCTGTTTTCAAAGGCTTCTTGCCCAAGAGCAAGTCCTGCGTTATTTACCAAAATTTCAATGTTTTTCCACTTTTCATCAAGCTCTTGAGCCGCTTTAAAAACAGCGTCTTTATCACGCACATCAAGCTTTAAAATCAAACTTTCGTTTTTAAGCCCCTTTTGAAGCTCTTTTAATCTCTCGTCCCTACGAGCCGCTAAAATCACGCTATATCCAGCAATGTCTAGCATTTTAACAAGCTCATAGCCAAAGCCAGCACTAGCCCCAGTTACCAAAGCGATTTTCATTTTTCTATCCTTTTTTTAAAATATTTTTGCGATTATAACAAGATTACGCTATAATTTAGCAAAATTTTTAAAAACTTTAAGGGTAAAATGAACTTTCAAATAGATGCCAAATGTGGCGCTGCACGCGCTACGACGATCACCACAGCGCATTCAGTCATTCAAACGCCAGTTTTCATGCCAGTAGGCACAGCTGGCGTGGTAAAAAGCCTTGATACTAGCGATATAAACGCACTTGGAGCTAGGATAATTCTAGCAAATACTTATCACATGTATCTTCGCCCAGGTGCTGATATACTGCGCCAAATGGGCGGTCTTCATGGATTTAGTGGCTTTAAGGGCTCTTTTCTTACTGATAGTGGCGGTTTTCAGGCATTTTCGCTCTCACAAAACTCAAAGGCAAATGATGATGCTATTAAGTTTAAAAGCCATATTGATGGCAGCACGCATATTTTTACCCCACAAAGTGTGATTGAGACGCAATACGCTTTTAATAGCGATATAATGATGGTTTTAGATGATTTAGTGGCTTTGCCAGCTGATTTTAAGCGCCTTGAAAAAGCCGTGGAGCGCACGATAAACTGGGCAAAACAGAGCCTAGAATTCCACGCTCTAAACTGCCAAAATGACGAAAAAATCGCCAAGCAAAACATTTTTGCTATCATTCAAGGTGGCACTGATAAAGAGCTTAGAAAGCGCTGTGCCAGCGAGCTAGCTGGGCTTAATGCTAGTGGCAAATATTTTGATGGACTTGCTATCGGCGGACTTAGCGTAGGCGAGAGCGCCGATGAGATGTATGAGTGCGTAGAAGCGACTATTCCATACACTGATGAGGGTCGCCCACGCTATTTAATGGGCGTTGGCACACCTGAAAATTTGATTGAAAATATTTATAGGGGCGTGGATATGTTTGATTGTGTGCTGCCTACAAGAAATGCTAGAAACGGCACGCTATATACGAGCTTTGGCAAGATTTCAATTAAAAATGCTTGTTTTTCGCGTGATGAAAATCCGCTTGATGAAAAATGCTCTTGTCATACTTGCAAGCATTATAGCAGAGCCTTTTTACATCATCTTTTTAGGGCGCACGAGCTTACTTTTTACCGCCTTGCTAGCATTCATAATCTTCATTTTTATTTAACACTGATGAAAAGTGCTAGAGAAGCGATTATTGCCAATAATTTTGAGAATTTTAGAAGTGAATTTTATAAAAACAGACAAAGGTGAATTTTATAAAATTCACTTTGAAGTTAGTCGTTTGGATGCCCTCTTTGGTCTCTGCCAAGCATTTTGTCAAAGAAGTTAAAATCACATTTTTCCATCATCGCACCGCACTCATCGCAGTGATGTAGAATAAAAGTTCTTATGCTAAAATTTTTAAATGAAACTATCTTTGTAGCACCGCATCTTGGGCATCTTAGCTTATAAGGCTTGGGCAACAAAGTTTTCATTTTTTCTCCTTGAAAACCTTAATAATATAAAAAAAATCTTTTACTTTTGCTTAAATTATTGAATTTTATAAAATTCAAAGCTGAATTTTCTGAATTTTTTGGATTTTAAAAAATTCAAAGCTGAATTTTTTGGATCTTAGAAAATTCAACTCTGAATTTTACTTTGTCCAACTGGCTCTGAATTTTCTGGTTTCTTGGGGGTTGCGGGGGTTTTCTTTGAATTTTCTGAAGTTTCCAGAAAATTC
>CALEHZ010000412.1 GCA_937875715.1 uncultured Campylobacter sp.
TAAAATTCAAAAGTGAATTTTATAAAATCCAAAAAATTCATACAATTTTTAAAAATTTTTTGTAAAATTCACAAAATTTTTTAAAGAAAAAAAATGGGTATTTTTAGTTTAATCAAAGAAGATTTAGCGCAGCCAAAGCTAAAAGATCCTGCTTATAATGGCGTTTGCGATATTGTTTTTAACTATCCTGGCACTTGGGCTGTGGTAAATCATCGCATAGCTCATGCTTTATGGAATAAAGGCTTTAAGTGTTTTGCACGTATAATTGCAGGCATTTCAAACGCTCTAACGCGTGTTGATTTGCATCCAGCAGCAGTGGTTGGCAGGCGAGTATTCATTGATCACGCATTTGGCGTGGTAATAGGCGAAACCTCGATCATAGGCGATGATTGTCTAATCTATCAAGGTGTAACTCTTGGCGGTGTGACACTAACTAAAACAAAACGCCATCCAACACTTGAAAGTGGCGTAGTTGTGGGTGCTGGAGCTAAAATTTTAGGTAATATAAAAATTGGCAAAGAGTGTAAAATCGGTGCAAATGCTGTTGTAACAAAGGATGTTCCTGATTTTTGCACTGCTGTGGGAAATCCAGCCCGCATAATCGGCGAGTGTGCAGCTCCACTAAATAAACTGCCTGATATAGAAAAAAAGCTATTTAGCTATTTTCTGCGCCGCTTAGATGATCTTGAAAGCGACATAACCACACTTGGCAAAAGCACGCATACAAAAGATATAGATAAAGAATTTGAAGAATATTTAAACTCAATTAGAGAATAAAATGAATTTTACAAATAATCTAGTTTTTATTTTAATCATTATATTTTTCGTTTTATTTTTTAGTGTTTTTAATCCAAAAGTTTTTAAATTTAATGAAAAATATCCACGAATAAAAGACTATTTTATCGCAATTTATTCAACTATTTTTTACGCTCTTTGGTATCCGCCTGCTGTGTTGCTTTTGCTTTATTATGCCATTATTTCTTACTTTGCTAGTTGCTTAAAAACAAAAAATTCAAGCAAAACTAAGCTTTGGATTTTTGTTTTACTTGCTCTTGTGCCACTTTTGTTTTTTAAATATTTTGATTATTTTTTAGGTGTTTTTGATTTAAATGATTATATTTTTGGGCTTGTTTTGCCTCTTGGAATCAGTTTTTATGCTTTTTCTGTGATTGGATATTTTGTAGATTTATACGCTAAGCGCAGTGAATCTTTTGAGAATTTTTTAGAATGTTTGCTTTTTGTTGCCTTTTGGCCGCATTTAGCAAGTGGTCCAATTCTAAGGGCAAAGCAAATTTTTGCAAATATTTTAGAGCCGCAAAAACTAACATTTTATTATTTTACGCTTGCTATCATTTTAATAAGTTCTGGGCTTGTAAAAAAGCTTTTGATTGCTGATAATATCGGTGCTTATGTTAATTGGAATATAAACTATGGCATTGGCAATATGAATTTTTTAGAAGCTTGGGCTACGATTTTAGGCTTTAGTGCTCAAATTTATGCTGATTTTAGTGGATATAGCGATATGGCAATTGGCTTTGCTTTGCTTATGGGTTTTAGATTGAAGGCAAATTTTAATTATCCTTATCTTGCTAGTTCTTTAACTGAATTTTGGCACAGATGGCATATTTCGCTTTCATCGTGGTTTAGAGACTATGTATATTTTGCTCTTGGAGGCTCAAGAGGCTCTAAAATTCGAACTTATATAAATCTTTTTGTAGTTTTTACATTAAGTGGTGTGTGGCATGGTGCTGGGCTTGGTTTTTTAATTTGGGGTGCTTTACATGGATTTGTGATAATTTTAGAAAAAATGTTTTTTAAGCCGTATATGATGGTGCCACGTATATTGCGCTGGATGATTACTTTTATAATAGTTGTGGTTGCGTGGGCATTTTTTAGACTAGATTTTAGCTCTGCTTATACACTTGTTGGGAAAATGTTTGGCTTTTGGTGGCGTGATTTAAGCATACTTTCACCTTATTATATAGGCGTGATTTTTGCGATGCTTGGCTTTGTAATTCTTGATCATATTTTTAAATTTTATAAAGTCAATGAAGAAGGTGATGTAATGATAAATAAATCATTTGCTAGTATTTTTCTTCTAGGTATTCTACTTTATTTAGCACTGAATTTTTCAGGCTCACCACTGCCTTTTATTTATTTTGATTTTTAGGGAATTTTATGAAAAATAAAGTTATTTTTATTTGTCAAATACTAGCATTTTTATTGATTTGTGTGATTCTACTCTTAGTTTTTAAAAAATTCTTTATAGGGCAAATGTCTTTTAATTTAAGCAAAGATAGCAAAATAGCAATTGCTGTTTTGGCAATTTTAGTATTTTGCTTGTTAGTTGCTGTTTTTAGACCTAGTTTTAGAGTCAAAGGCACGCAAAATAAAGTAATCTCTTTTCGCTATATAAATAATTTTTCTCTTGCTGTTGCTTTTAGTGTTTTATTGCTTAGTGCAAGTTTTGCTATGATAAATCAAAAAATTATTACTAAAAAAATTGAGCCACAAAGCATTCAAAACAGCCAAATGATCAAAAATCCTTTTTGGGATGAATATGAAAAAATAGCCCAAAAATATAATTTAGATTTAGAATTTGCCAAATTTGTAAAAAGCAATAGAGTTCCAAATTTTAAGGATAATCATCTATTTAGACAAAAGCCAAAAAGTGTGGATGTTTTGATAATTGGCGATAGTTCTATTAGCTGGAGTACGATTTTATCTGTTAGCGAACAAAGACTACCAAATATCAATATAAAATTTTTTGCATATGAAAATCTGCCTTTAAATCCACGAACTTCAAAAATGTTTAAAATTTTAATCGATTATTATTTAAAAGATGATGCAATTATTATATTTTCAAACAATTATTACATGACTAGGGATTTTAAGCTAGATGAAATTACAATGTTTGAAGAAATGGAAAATTACATTTTAAACTATGAGTTTAAAAATTTGCCATCTAAAACCCAAGCTAATAGTGAGGACAAAAGCAGTCCTATAAAAAATTCAAATTTATTATATTATAAAGATTTTAGCGAGTATATCGCTAATTTGTCTAATAATTTAAAAAATTATTCTTTTGATTTATTTAGTGCTGAATTTTATAAAACATATTTAGAAAAAAAACTAAACCCACTTTGGCATAATGCAAAAATGAGAGATAATGTAGATTTTATCGATTTTGAAGATGGCTCATCCATTGCTTTAATTTTGTCAAAAGAACTAGCAGTAGACGCAATTACTTTTAAGCTAAACGAGGCTGAAAAAATTGATTTAGAGCTTTCGCCCACTCAAGAACAAAGCATAAAAGCAAAGGTAGAATCCATAGTAAATTTAAGCAAACACAAAAAAGTTTTTTTATTAAATCCCTTTGATAATATTCACAATTATTTAACTGATTTAGAATTCTACAATAGATTTTTAAAAGCAAAATATTTTAATATCATAAATCTTGGAGAAAATCTTGATAAATATCCCAGGCTATATTTACAAGCTGGATATCACACAGCAAATACTGGCTCAGTTATAAAAAGCATAATTTTAGCTGATGAGATAAAAAAATATCTAAACAAATAATTTGAGTTTCATTAACTGCAGCTGAATTTTATGAATTTTATAAAATTCACTTTGTCTTAACTAAAAGCGGGTCAGCTTTTTTCTCCACCACATCCTTTGAGATCACCACATCATAGCCATTAAGTTCAGGCAAGTCAAACATAATATCAGTCATAATTTCTTCCATTATCGAGCGAAGTCCTCTTGCGCCAGTTTTTCGCTTTAGTGCAAGAGTTGCTACTTCTTTTATCGCATCTTCATCAAATTTTAGCCTTGCGCCATCAATGCCAAAAAGCTTTTGATACTGCCTTAAAAGCGCATTTTTAGGCTCAGTTAAAATCCGCACCATATCATCAGTTGTGATTTCATTTAAGGTGGTAATCGAATGCAAGCGTCCAATTAGCTCAGGAATAAGCCCAAAATGAACTAAATCATCAGGCTCAACTAGGCTAAAAGCATTATCTTTTTCTTTTTTGCCACGGCGATTTTGATTAAATCCAAGCACGTTTTTACCAATTCTTCGCTCGATTATATCATTAAGCCCATCAAAAGCACCGCCGCAAACAAATAAAATATTTGTAGTATCGATTTGGACAAATTCTTGATTTGGATGCTTTCTGCCACCATTTGGTGGGATATTTACCACAGAGCCTTCAATGATTTTAAGCAAGGCTTGTTGAACGCCTTCGCCGCTTACATCGCGTGTGATGCTGCGGTTTTCGCCCATTCTAGCGATTTTATCTATTTCATCTACAAAGACTATGCCTTGTTCAGCCTTTTTTATATCACAGCCTGCTGCTTGATAAAGCTTTGTAAGTATATTTTCTACATCTTCGCCCACATATCCAGCCTCAGTTAGACTTGTAGCATCACAAATCGCAATAGGCACCTTTAAAAATCTTGCCAAAGTCTGTGCCATCAGCGTTTTTCCAGAGCCAGTTGGCCCAATTAGCAAAATATTTGATTTAGCAAGTTCAGTGTCATCATCTATGCTATCTTGTTTGAAAATTCTTTTGTAGTGATTATACACACCTACGCTAAAGACCTTTTTAGCACGTTCTTGACCAATTACATAATTATCTAATTGCTCTTTTAAAAGCTTTGGTGTAATAGCGCTAAAATCTATTTCTTCATCACTATTTTTATCATTATTCTTTAAATCTCCGTGAAATGCGTTAAATGCAGCATCAGCACAGTATTCGCAAATAAAAGATCTATCATCATTGCTTGAAAGAATCTTTCTCTCGCTGCTCTCAGGGCTTCCACAAAAACTACATCTTCTAGTCATCTAAGCCCCTTTTTAGCGGAATTCCCCTTGTATTATTTAGCACAAACTCACCCATGATTCTTACTTGTTCGCACTGGCTTTGTTTTAAATCCTGCGCACTGGCTTTGATATCATTTGATTTTAGAAGAATTTTATAAGCATGTGAAATCTCGTCTATAACGCTTTTGCTAAAACGTCTTCTAAGCCCAACAGCGTTAATTCCACGAATCCAAGCATGATTTCCAGCTGCTAAGCAAAATGGGATTATATCACCACTTACACCACTAGCACCAGCTATCATACAACTTTGCCCAATTTTTACAAACTGATGAATAGGTGTAAGTCCGCCGATTACAGCATAGTCGCCAACTTCGACATGTCCGCCAAGAGTAGCATTATTTGCAAAAATTACATTATGCCCTACTCTGCAATCATGAGCTATGTGACAATACGCCATTATAAAGGCGTTATCGCCGATTCTTGTGCTGCCATCACAGTTTGCTAATTTATGCGTCCCAGAGTTTATTGTACAAAACTCTCTAATCACAACATTTTCGCCGATTATCACGCTTTCATCGCCTTTTGAGATATGTCCCATATCTTGACAAATCTCACCTATAATTGCGTAACTAAAAATCTTAGAATTTGCACCGATTACGCTATTTCCCATAATTCTAGCACCTTGTTTAATTACGCAATTATCACCCAAAATTACATTTTTACCGACATATGCAAAAGCCTCTATTTCACAGCCTCTACCGATTTGTGCACCATCTTCTATTATTGCATCTTTTGAAATACTCATTTTTTTACCTGAATTTTCTGAATTTTATAAAATTCACTTTTTACTTACTTTTATTTATCTACGATCATAGCGCTCAGTTTTGCCTCAGCGCAAACCTTGCCATCTACAAAAGCCTTACCAGCAAGAACCCAGACATTGCCACGATGTTTTAGCACTTCAAGCTCATAATCTAGGCGATCGCCAGGTCGCACAGGCAAGCGGAATTTACACTCATCAATACTCATAAAATACACAACTTTATTTTCAATATCCATATTTTCATCGCTTTTAAAGGCTAACACGCCGCCAGCTTGCGCAAGACCTTCTATTATCATCACGCCTGGATAAATTGGATGGTCTGGAAAATGCCCCATAAAAACTTGTTCGCCAATTGTGATATTTTTATAGGCTTTAATGCTGCTTCCAGCGTTAATTTCAGTCACTCTATCAATAAGCAAAAATGGAAATCTATGTGGTAGAATTTTTTGAATTTGCATTATATCTAGCATATTTCCCCTTTTTTTGTCAAAAAATTTCGCAATTCTAGCCAAAACAATGTTAAAAAATGCTTATTATTAAAAAAAATCAGCTAGAATACCTTTGAATTTTTTAAAAAAGGACGAAAATGGACGAAAAAATTTTAGAAAAATTAAAAAGCGTGATTTATCCAGGCTTTAAAAAAAGTGTGGTGGAATTTGGCTTTGTTAAGGCTACAAGCCCAAAAATTATACTTGAAATTCCTTCATCAAAACCAGAGCTAAAAAAGCAACTTGAAAATGAAATAAAAAATCTAGGCTTTGAGTGCGAAATAGTCGTGCCAGAACCAAGCCAGTTTGCTCAAAATACTGCGCCAAAAAATAAAAATATCGCTCCGCAGATTAAAAACTTCATCATGGTCTCAAGCGGCAAAGGCGGCGTGGGCAAAAGCACAACCACGCTAAACTTAGCAATTAGCATGGCAAAAATGGGTAAAAAAGTTGGCATACTGGACGCTGATTTATATGGTCCAAACATTCCTAGAATGCTTGGCTGCGAAAACGAAAAAGCCTACGCAATAGGCGATAAATTAAAGCCAATTTATTCTCACGGCGTTGAAATGATGAGTATGGGCGTTTTAATAGAACCTGGTCAAAGCCTCATTTGGCGAGGTGCAATGATAATGAAAGCAATCACTCAACTTTTAGAAGAAGTAGCTTGGGGCGAGCTTGATGCGCTATTTTTAGACATGCCGCCAGGCACAGGCGATGCGCAGCTTACTTTAGCACAATCCGTGCCAGTTAGCCTTGGAGTGTGCGTTACAACGCCACAAAGCGTAGCACTTGATGATTGTGAGCGTGCGCTTGATATGTTTGCTAAACTTGGCATTAAAATTGGTGGCGTAGCACTAAATATGAGCGGATTTATCTGCCCAGATTGCGCTAAAAAATACGATATTTTTGGCGGCGGAGACGCGGCAGAAAATTTAGCACAAAAATATGATGCCAAAATAATCGCAAATATACCAATAGAGCCAAATATTCGCATAGGTGGAGATAGCGGAAAGCCAGTTAGCTTTTATGAGCCAAATAGTGCAGCTGCTAAAGAATATGACAAAGCTGCACAAATTTTGTGGGATGAGCTAGAAAATTTAAAACAAAGCGGCGGCGCAACAAACGCAAATATTCAGCCGCAGTAAAATTATAAAAAATTCCAGAAAATTCAGTTTTGAATTTTTTGGAATTTTATAAAATCTATAAAATTCAGCTTTGAATTTTATGAAATTTGCCTTTGAATTTTATAAAATTCAAAAAATTCACTTTTGAATTTTATAAAAAATTTTATATAAAGTTTTAAGTGATAATTTAGTAAAAATTAGTTAAAATCGCCAACTTTTTAAAAAAAATAATTTAATAGTTGCTACTAAGGGGTTTATGATGTTAATAGTCCAAAAATACGGTGGCACCAGCGTTGGGACGTTAGAGCGAATTGATGAGGTGGCAAAAAGAGTAATTGCTAACAAAAAAGCTGGAAATCAGCTAGTAGTCGTGGTTTCAGCTATGAGTGGCGTTACAAATCAGCTAATTGAATATGCTGAATATTTTGCCAAAACTGCACCGCAAAATCACGATATGGATATGCTTTTAAGCAGTGGCGAGAGAGTAACTTCTGCGCTTCTTTCAATTGCTTTAAACTCAAAAGGCTGCCCAGCAGTATCTTTAAGCGGTCGTGGCGCTGGAATCACCACAGATGCGAGTGCCACAAAGGCTAGAATCAAGTCAATCGACACTAAAAACATAGAATACGAACTAAAGCAAGATAAAGTCGTTGTAATCGCTGGTTTTCAAGGTGTAGACGAACATGGCAAGGTTACCACGCTTGGTCGTGGTGGCTCTGATCTTAGTGCTGTGGCGATTGCTGGGGCGCTAAAAGCTGATTTGTGCGAGATTTACACTGATGTAGATGGCGTGTATACGACTGATCCTAGAATCGAGCCAAATGCTAAAAAGCTAAATAAAATCAGCTATGATGAGATGCTAGAGCTTGCTAGTATGGGCGCAAAGGTGCTGCAAAATCGTAGCGTAGAACTAGCCAAAAAACTAAATGTAAATCTAGTAACACGCTCAAGTTTTAATAATAACGAAGGGACTTTAATCACAGGAGAAGAAAATATGCAAGATATGGAAAAAGTGCTAATTAGCGGAATTGCTCTTGATAAAAATCAAGCAATGCTAACAATGCGTGGAGTAATGAACAAACCAGGCGTGGCAGCAAATATTTTTCAAGCTTTAGCTGATAAAAATGTAAATGTAGATATGATCATTCAAAATACTAGCAAAGATGATGGCACAACCTCACTTGGCTTTACTGTGCCACAAAACGAGCTAGAAATCGCAAAAGCTGTAGTTGAGCCAAATGCAAAATCTGTTGAGATAAATAGCGAAGTTGTAAAACTTAGCGTAGTTGGCGTGGGCATGAAAAGCCACAGCGGCGTAGCAAGTGTCGCTTTTAACACTCTTGCAAATGAGGGCATAAATATAGAAATGATTTCAACTAGTGAGATTAAAATTTCTGTGATAATTGCTTCAAAATATGGTGAGCTTGCTGTTAGAGCTCTACACAAAGCTTATGAATTAGATAAATAATGGATCTGATTCGTTGGACACTTGATGCTATTCGTGGCAAGGACTTCGATGGCATCATTATGAACTGGCTTGAAGAACAAAGAATAGAGTGGGCAAGCCTACTTGCGCCAAAGCTTTCTTATTTTATGAGTGGAGCTAGCTTTGTGCTGATTTGTGATGAAGAATATGCTTGGTTTGAAAATTATTTTTTAAATAATATCAATAATCCAAGCAAAGCGCGTCCATATCTGCCTTTTGTGCCTTTAAAGGCGATTTATCCAAAGGCTGAGCAAATCACAAACTCAAAACAAGATATGCAGCTGCTTGAAGACATGCTAAATATAAGCTTTGCAAATGGTTTTATGTATTTTTACATAGGTCGTGGCAGCAGCAAGCTTAGCTGGATAGCAAAAAGCCGTGAAAATAGCTATATGTGGCTTTTTGGCGAGCAGGCGCAAAACGCCTTTTATCTAAATGCAAATGACCCCTTGCTTGATATTAAACTTCTTTCGCTTTATAGACTTTTTGATAAAACTTTAAGCGATGTTTTACTTGGAAAAATCATCATTTAATGGAAAATAAAATTATTATTTCAAATGATTTTGAAAATGTAAAAAACCAGCTTAAAGCAAAATATAAAAATATTCGCTTTTTTGAGGCAGAAAATTTGCTTATTGAAGAAGCTAAAAGCGTGATTTATGAGGCTTTTTTGGCTGAGTATGAACCAAAAAATATCGTAATAATTGCTAAAAAAATTAAGCAAGAAGCTCAAAATGCTCTTTTAAAAGTGCTTGAAGAACCACCAAATAATGTATTTTTCACTATTGTCGTACCAAGCAAAAACGTGCTACTTCCAACCATAATTTCACGCCTTATGATAGAAAATCATTTCACACCAAAAGAGCGTGTAAAATACGAAGTAGACTTGTTTAGACTAGATTTAAAAAGCATAAATGCTTTTATAAAAAAATATAGCGAACTAAAAAATTTTGATAAATTCTCAAGCCTTGAGCTTGCAGGACTTGTAAATAGCGTGATTTGCGATGCTATTGATGCTGGGATAAACTTTAGTTTTAAAGAGCTAGAATATTTGCGAAAGCTAAGTGAGATTA
>CALEHZ010000413.1 GCA_937875715.1 uncultured Campylobacter sp.
TAGAAAACGGCGTAAAGCGTGTGATACACACTAGCACAAGCGAAGTCTATGGCACAGCGCAATATGTGCCAATTGATGAAAAGCATCCCCTGCAGCCCCAAAGCCCTTATAGCGCAAGTAAAATCGCTGCTGATATGATGGCACTTAGCTTTGCGAACTCTTTTGGGCTTGATGTGGTGGTGGCGCGTCCATTTAATACTTATGGTCCACGCCAAAGCGCTAGGGCTGTGATACCTACGATTATCACGCAAATTCTAAGTGGCGCTAAGCAAATTAAATTAGGCGATACTACGCCTACAAGGGATTTTAACTATGTAGCCGACACTGCGCGTGGCTTTGTGGCATTAGCAAAATGCGAGCAGGCATCAAAAGAAGTGGTAAATATAGGCGGGGGCTATGAAATAAGCGTGGGCGACACGCTAAATTTGATAAAAGAAATTATTGGTAGCGATGTGGAATTTATCACTGAAAATTCTAGAATTCGCCCTAGTGGTAGCGAAGTTTTTCGCTTGTGCTGCGATAATACAAAAATCAAAAAGCTTTGTGGATTTGAGCCAAAATATACTTTAAAAGATGGTTTAAAAGAGACTATTGCGTGGTTTAGTAGACCAGAGAATTTAGCAAAATACAAAGCTGGAATCTATAATGTGTGAAAATATCGTGCTTGTTGGCGCTGGGGGACACGCAAAAGCTCTCATAGATGTGATTGAACAAGAAAATAGATTTAGAATTCTAGGTCTTGTGGATAATGCTAAAAAAGGTGATGTGCTAGGATACAAGATACTTGGTGGCGATGAGATTTTAAGCGAGATTAAAAGTGAGTGTAAAAACGCAATAGTGGCTGTGGGGCAGATAAAATCAGCTAATACTAGAATTGCGCTTTTTAATAAATTAAAAGAAATCGGCTTTAATCTGCCTGTGATAGTCTCGCCGCTTGCGTATGTCTCAAAACACGCTAGTATAGGGCAAGGCACGGCTGTGATGCACTATGCGTGTATAAACGCTGGGGCAAAGGTGGGAACAAACTGCATTATAAACACAAAAGCTTTAATAGAACACGACGCCGTGGTGGGCGATAACTGCCACATAAGCACGGCAAGCGTGATAAATGGAGAGGTTATCGTGGGGGATAATACATTTTTTGGCTCAAACGCCACTGCCAAAAACGGCGTGATGATAGAGAAAAACGTCGTGATAGCGATGGCTAGCAAATGGGGGGGGGGGGGGGGCTAAAAAGTAGAATTTTAGAATTCCAAAATGTGAACTACGAAAGGCTGGTCGCATGAAAAAGCTAAAAATTGGATATTTCGCAGATGGCATTTGGTCGCATAACGCATTTTTAAAAATTATAAAAGATGAGAGATTTCAAATAGCTTTTATCGTGCCAAGATACGATAGCCAGGACGATACATTAAAAGAATTCTCAAATAAATTTAACATACCTTTTATAGTAGAAAAAAATATAAACTCAAATGAATTTATACAAAAAGTTAAAGAATTCCAGTGCGATATTTTTGTCTCAATGAGTTTTAATCAAATCTTTAAAAATGAAATCATCAATTTACCACGCTTGAAAACTATAAATTGTCATGCTGGAAAACTGCCTTTTTATCGTGGTAGAAATATACTAAACTGGGCATTGATAAACGATGAAAAAGAGTTTGGCATAACGGTTCATTATATGGATGAAGGAATTGATACAGGCGATATTATCTTACAAAAAACTTATCCTATTACAGATAATGATGATTACGCAAGTCTTTTAAAGACGGCTCACACAGAATGTGCTAATGTACTCTTTGAGGCACTTTGTGGTATTTTTGATAAAAAAGCTAAAAGAACGGCACAAAATGGCATTGGATTTTATTGTTCGCAAAGAGTAAGCGGAGATGAAATAATAGAGTGGAATTCTACTACAAGAGAAGTTTTTAACTTCGTTCGTGCCCTTACACCACCAGCTGTGGGAGCAAAAAGCTATATAAACGGCAAAGAAATTCAAATAAATAAAGCTGTGATGATAGAAAATGCTCCGATTTATAAATGTAAAGTTGGCGCAGTTGTAGGAATATGTGAAGATGGATTTGTCGTAAAAACACAAGATACTACGATAAAAATTGTAGATTATATTTATGATGGCAAAATAAAAATTGGTGATGTTTTAAAAAGCATTGGTGGGGGGGGGAATCGCTAAAAACTAGAATTTACACTTTTGAATTTTTTAAACTTTTTTCAGTCTTTTTTCAGTCTTTTTTCAAAGACAAAAAGTGCCAAATGTGTTTGGACTTGTGCATTAAGATTACTTATTTTTTACTAAAAATTTAATATTACAAAAATTTCACTTTCCTTAAAGCTCTAGTATTTGATGCAAATAATAAAGAACTTTTAGTAAAAGAAAATCTTCTAAAAGAAAATTTTAAAGATTTATCCATTACAACATCATCAAAAGAACTTTTAGATATAATGCCAAATGGAGTTTCAAAAGGAAGCAGCTTAAAATACATATCAAACCTCTTCAATATAGATTCAGAAAACATAGCTGCTTTCGGAGATAGCAATAATGATATAGAAATGCTCCAATTTGTTAAACATTCCTTTGCTATGGGGAATGCCGAA
>CALEHZ010000414.1 GCA_937875715.1 uncultured Campylobacter sp.
AGCGAAAAGCAACTAAAAGCTGAGCCAGCCGATAAAAAAGCCAAATTTTCTAAAAAATTCAAAAAATTTTCAGAAAATTCAGCTACTCTTCAAACTCATAACTCTCGCTTTTAATCTCCCTTGCAGTGCTTACAAACCTACTATGCTTCTTATCAAAGCTCAAATCCACCTCACCGATCGCACCGTTGCGGTTTTTGCCGATGATGATTTTGGCTTTTTCGATATCGCCTACTTTAAAAGCACTCACAGCTTCTGCGCTTTTGCCCTCAGCAGCTAGAGCGGCGGCTCTTTCTTTGGCATCTTGTTCTTTATAAAAATCTTCTCTATAAACAAACATGATTATATCGGCGTCTTGCTCGATCGCGCCTGATTCTCTAAGGTCGCTTAGCATAGGCTTTTTATTTGCACGGCTCTCAAGCCCACGATTTAGCTGAGATAGTGCAATTATCGGCATTTGCATCTCTCTGGCTAGTAGTTTTAGCGAGCGTGAGATATCTGAGATTTGTAAATGCCGTTCATTAAACTTGCTAGAATTAGCCATAAGACCGATATAATCAATCACACAAAGCCCGATATTTGGATTTTTTTCTTTTAATTTTCTAAGCTCTGAGCGAATTTTATGAATCGTCACGCCACCATCATCTGTGCTGCTATCGCCTTGTGAGTCGTAGATGAAAAAATCATATTTTGAAATTATATCGCATTGCAGTGAAATACTCTCTAAATCGTTATCGCTAAGGCTTACACCTTTGTAAATTTTATCAAGTTCTATACTAGCAAGCGAGCTAAACATCCTAAACATTAGCTGTTCAGCTGGCATCTCAAGGCTAAAAAATACAGCGCCAACGCCGTTTCTAAGCACATTTTCTACGATATTTAAAGCAAATGTGGTTTTACCCATACCAGGACGTGCGGCAATGACGATAAAATCACCTTTTTTAAGCCCATTTGTTTTGTAATTTATATCGCTAAAACCGGTATCTAAGCCCACAAGTCCGGTGCCTTCTTCTTTGCGGCGATAAATTTCTTGTGCTGCTAGTTTAGCAGCTTCTAGGGCAGTTTTTAGTCCATTGCTATTTTGCGAGCTAGAAATTTTATAAAGCCTTGCGCTAATAGCGTCTAGTGCGTCATTTACGCTACTTTCAGCCACGATTTTTTGGCTTTCTTGCGCTAGGGCTAAAATCTGTCTTTTTTGCGAAAGCTCTCTTAAAAGCTTGGCGTATTTTTCCACATCAATAAGCCCAGAACTAGCAAGAGCATTATTTAGCGCAGTTTCATTGTAATTTGTGCCAAGTTCTTTAATGATGAATTTATCATCAATTGGCTCATCTTTGTTTTTTAAGCTTAGCATAGCTTCAAAAATCTTAGCATTTTCTTTTGAGTAAAAATCATTTTCGTTGATATTTTCAGCCACAGCACTTAGTGCGCTAGGATTAAAAAAAATCGCACCAAGTAGCGCAGTTTCCACATCTAAAGCATATAAATTATCGTTCATTTTTTTCCTTTAAAAAACTGAATTTTATAAAATTCAGTTTTTAAAAAATTCAGTTTTTAAAAAATTCAGCACTTTGATTACATTTTAATACGCACTTGCTTTGTAAAAACCGATTAAATCATTTACTAGCTGATATTTGTTGTTTATCAAAGTGTTTTTGGCGTTTAAAAGGTCGTTTTGCGCGCTTAAAAGGTCTTTAAACTCGCTTCTGCCAGCATTATATTTTTGTTCATAAATTGCTAAAATTTGCTCCCTTTGGATTACGATTTGTTCGCCATTTGCTAGATTTTTGGCATCATTTTCATAAAAACTAGCAAATTTTACTACCTCATTTACTGCGTCATTTAGCGTTTTTTCGTAGTTTAAGCGAAGTTTATTAAACTCATCTTCGCTGATTTTTAAATACTGCGAAAGTCGCCAAAAATCCAAAAACGGCAAAGAAATATTTATATTTCCAGCAAGCATGCTAAAATTATACGCATGCGTGCGTTTATCGTCATTTGCGCCCAGTGAACCGCCAAGATTTATGCGTGGCAAAAAGTCTTTTTGGCTCACTCTATAATCATAAAATCCAGCATTTAATAAAGCTAGCGCTCTATTTACATCCGGACGAGAGCTAAGTCTTTCTAACCACGAAAAATTCACATCATTTGCATTTTGTAAAAGCCCTAAATCAGCTTGCGGCAAAGTAATTTCGCTCATTTTTGTGCTTGGAATAAAATCTGTGCGAGTAAGGTTTTTTAATATTTGGGTCGAATTTGCAAGCTCTTTTTTAGCATTATTTAGTGAAGATTTTAAGCTAAGTAGGTTTTGCTCGCTTTGATGCAAGGCAAGTGGCTCTTCACGCCCTAAGCTTACTTTTGAGACGATTAGCTCATGCATTTTTAGCATGTTTTCGTAGTTTTGATTTAAATACAGCATATTTTCATTTATATACAAAATGTAAAAATACTCTGAAATCACGCTATTTACGATGCTTTGGCGAAGTTCACTCAAATCAAAAGAAGTAGCCAAAGCCGAAAATCTGCTGCTTTCATACATATCAAAAATTCGTCCAAAAATGTCAAGCTCCCAGCTAAGAGAAAATGAGCTTGAAAACGAGCGTGAGGCAGAACCTCCTTCTTTGATATTTTTTGAGCCGCTAGCGCCTAAGGACCCATTTGGCGTAGGAAATAAATCAGCCTTACTTAAACCTGCTCTAAGCATCGCTTGATGAAGGCTAAGTGTGGCTGTGGCGATATCTTCGTTATTTTTAAGCGCAAGATTTATAAGTTTATCAAGTTGGTTTTTAACCGCTAAGCCAAATAATAAAATCCTTTTGATGACGAGGGCGCTTTTATGGGACTATTGGAAGGATAATGACTCGTTATTAGATTATTTCTTATTACATCATTTTATATCTATAGTTGCAGATTATTACAAATCAGATTGGGATAAAATGATTCTGTTCCCCAACTCATTGCCACATCTATTGTTACTACACCTATTTGATTCATTCAATCAAGAAAAATGGGATGCAGTTACAAGTGTTTGTCCGTTCCATAAGTTGGCGTATAAGAGAAGCGCTGAGGAGATGGCGCGTCCAAATACTTATTATCAATACATAATGAATAAAGCATAAATGGAAGAAAATAAAACTAATGAAACATCCGCTATAGAGGTGAAACTCTCGAATCTGGATAGATATGACAGTTTTGATGGATTGAGGGCAATAGCGGCTTTTGGCATTGCCATCATGCATTATCTGGCAAACATTGACAAGGGCGTTGCTGGGACATTGAAGGATGGAAGTTTCGTGTATGGCGAGCTGATACCGTTCCTAACAACGTTTGTGTTTATGTTTTTTACGCTGAGTGCTTTGT